>NZ_JBHTLK010000108.1:0-22304 GCF_042678885.1 Saccharothrix hoggarensis | reverse complement strand
TCGAACCGCCGTCCGGCACCCAGCGACCCGGCTCCCAGTGGCCGCCGGAACCGCCGGAACCACCCGAGCCGCCACCCACCGCGGGCGGCCGGTTGACGACCGGACCGCTCGGACCGCCGGGGTACGCGCGGTGGCCGCCCGGCTCGGCGCCCGGCCCGTAGCCGACGCCCACCGTCGGCGGACGGCTCACCACGGGACCGCCGCCCGAGCCGCCGCCCCACGACGGGTTGGTCGTGCCGCCGGGGGTGTTGGTGTAGCGGTCGTTCGCGCCGCGGTCCATGTTGGCCAGCTGCTCCTCGGTCAACCCGAGGCCGCCCTGGCTCGGCCGCCCCGAACCGCCACCGCCGCCGGACCCGCCCCGGTTGGACGACGTCATCGCGGTGATCGCCTGCAGGATCTGCTTGGCGGTCTGGGCGATCTGCGCGACCGACTTGATCATGTCGATCAGCTTCTTGAGCGAGTTGCCGAGCTTCTGCAGGAAGTCCGCGAGCTTCTTGGCGTAGTTGCACGCCATCTGCACGATGTCCGCGATCGCCGCGCCGATGGCCGCGCCGAACGTCAGGAACGACGCCGACAACCACTGGATGATCTTCATGACCATGTCGGACACGGCCTGGCTGATCAGGTCCATGATGGTCTTGCGGACGGTGGCGACCAGCTCGCCCGCGCCCTTCGCGGCGCGGGAGATGCCCTGCGTGGCCTTGGCCAGCGTCTCCAGCCCGGCGGCGTGCTTCTTGCTCGCCGCGCGGTAGCCGTCCGCGGACCGGCCGCGCCAGCCCTGCGTCTCCTCCACCGACGTGCGCCGGTAGTCGGCGACGATGCCCTCGATCTGCTTCGCCGCGGACGCCCAGCTGTCGGACATGCGCTGGATCGCCTGCGGGTTGCCCAGCAGCGCGTCGAACGGCTCCCGCAGGAAGTCCACGTGCTGCATGGCCCAGCTGAACCCCGCCGACAGGAACCCGGACAGCGGGTTGCCCGCCAAACCGACGATGCCCATCGCGGTGTTCGCCATGCCCAGCCCGGCCTGCACCCAGTCACCGCGCTCGACCGCCGCGACGGTGCCCTGCACGTCGCTGATCAGGTACGACGGGTCGCGGCCCTGTGTGCTCGCCTGCGCGTTCATCCCCGTGCCCTTCCGCTGAAGCCGAACGCGTTGTCGAGGTCGACGTTCTCGTAGAGGTCGGCGACCTCCTTGAGGCCCTGGCACATGTCGGCGACGGTCTCCGTGGCCTGGCCGAGGATGTCCTGGGAGGAGCCCGCCGTCTTGAGCAGGAACTGGGCCAGGAACGAGCCGAACACGCCGAAGGCGTCGGTCGACAGCGACGGGTCGGCGGTGCTCGTGGCCGAGAGCATCCGCTGCGTCAGCTGGTCGACCGTGCCAGCGTGCGCCCGGATCTGGTCCGGGTTCACGTTGAACGAGTCGAACATGGTCATCTACCCCCTGCTCAGGCCATGACATCGGGTGGGTTGGTGAAGTAGTCGTCGTCGGGCCTGGTGTCTCGACGCTGCACCTCGGGCTCCGGTTCCACGGCGTCCGTGCCGTCACCCGAATAGCCGTTGGGCATCTTCGACTTGACGAACTCCAGCGCCGGGCTGTCGCCGACGAACTCCGTCATGATCTGGACGACCTGGCCCGCGGCGGCCCGCTGCGCCTTGGCGACGGCGGTCATGATCGCGCCGGAGATCCGCTCCGGGTCCTCACCCCGCAGCTGCGGCCTCAGGATCAGGTCGGTCAACGCGCCCGAGGCGTTGACCGTGACCGTGATCAGGCCGTCGGGCGACGTGGCGCTGCCGCCGACGCCCCCGAGCTGGGTCTCGACCTGGGCGGCGTTCCGCTTGGCCTGCTCGATCTTCTCTCCGTACTGCGCGAGCCACTGGTCCGGCTCCATGTTCACCCCTCACGGCAACGGGGCTTGCGGCCCTACTGCGCATTCGACCCGTCGTCAGACGATTCGGTTCCCGGCGACGTATCGTTTCACCGAAACGTGATTTCCGGGACCACGACGTGCGGATACCGCCATCCGGCCTATTGTGTGAATTGTTTACTTGCCGTCCTGTTGGGTTTTCGCAACACTTCGTAACATGAGTCCGGTGCGCCGCGGCCCTGGGCGGCCGATCCACAACCGGATCGGTGTGCTGCGGGTCGAACGGGGTATGACGAGGGCGGGGCTGGCGCGGGCCGTCGCGGTGAACCCCCAGACGATCGGCGCGTTGGAGCGGGGCGACCACTACCCCAGCCTCGACCTGGCGATGCGGATCTGCGACGTGTTCGGCCTGCCCGTGGAGGCGGTCTTCAGCCGCACCCCGTTCGAGCCGCTGTCCACGCAGGTCTACGGCTAGTCACAACAGGAGGAGAGACCACCGTGGCAGAGGGGGTGCTGGAGATCGACCGGGTCTCCAAGCGCTACGGGGACGTCGTCGCGCTCGCCGGGATGACGTTCGACGTGCGTGCGGGCGAGCTGTTCGGCTTCGTCGGCAGCAACGGCGCGGGCAAGACCACCACCATGCGCATCGCGCTGGGAGTGCTCGCCGCCGACTCGGGCGAGGTGCGCTGGAACGGCGCGCCGATCACGTTCGAGACCCGCCGGCGGATCGGCTACATGCCCGAGGAACGCGGCCTCTACCCGAAGATGAAGGTGCTGGACCAGCTCGTGTACCTGGCCGAGCTGCACGGCCTCGGCACCAACGCGGCCCACCGGTCGGCGGACAACTGGATCGCCCGCCTCGGCCTGCGCGACCGGCGCGACGACGAGGTGCAGAAGCTCAGCCTCGGCAACCAGCAGCGCGTGCAGCTCGCGGCGGCCCTCGTGCACGAGCCGGACGTGCTCGTGCTGGACGAGCCGTTCTCCGGCCTCGACCCGGTCGCGGTGGACGTGATGAGCCAGGTGCTGCGGGAGAAGGCCGCCACCGGCGTGCCCGTGGTGTTCTCCAGCCACCAGCTGGACCTGGTGGAGCGGCTGTGCGACCGCGTCGGCATCGTCCGCAGCGGCACGCTGGTCGCGTGCGGGCCCGTGGACGAGCTGCGCGCCGGCGGCACGTCCCGGCTCGTCGTGGACGCGCCGCGCGCCCCCGAGGGCTGGGCCGACCGCCTGCACGGCGTGCGGTCCGCCCGCGCGTCCGGCGGCCGCACGGTGCTGGAGCTGGCGCCGGACGCCGACGACCAGGTGGTGCTGCGCGCCGCCCTGGACACGGGCCCGGTGCACGAGTTCTCCCGGCAGCGCCCGTCGCTGACCGAGTTGTTCCGCAGCGTCGTGAACGAGGAGCCCGCGGCATGAGCAGCCTCACCCCCGGCCGGGCGGTGTTCCTGGTCGCGCGCCGGGAGTTCCTGGGCAAGGTGCGCACGAAGTCCTTCCTGTGGGGCACGCTCGTGATCGTCGCCGTCATGGCGGGGTACGTGCTGCTGCAGGCGCTGCTGTTCGACGACGCGGGGCGCGACCGGGTCGCGCTGGGCGGGCAGGCCACCGCGCTGGCGGAGCCGCTGAAGCAGACCGCGGCGTCGTTCGGCCGGGAGGTCGAGACGGTCGACGTCACCGATCCCGCGGCGGCCGAGGAGCAGGTGCGGTCCGGCGACGTGGACGTGCTGGTCACCGGCGCGCCGGACGCGCTGCGCGTGGTGGTGAAGGAAGGGCTGAGCGACGAGCTGCGCAACGCCATCGACCTGATCGTCAAGCAGCAGGTCCTCGACGCCCAGCTGGCCGAGGCCGGCGTCGACCCGGCGGTGCTGGCCGGGAACGTGGCCCGCGCCGGCGTCGACGTGGTGACGTTGGAGCCGGCGGACGACCGGAAGGGCGAGCGGCTGGCCATCGGCCTGGTGATCGCGGCGCTGCTGTACTACTCGCTGCTGGTCTACGGGACGATGGTGGCGCAGGGCGTCGTGGAGGAGAAGTCCAGCCGGGTGGTGGAGATCCTGCTCGCGACGCTGCGGCCGTGGCAGCTGCTGCTGGGCAAGGTCGTCGGCCTCGGGCTGGTCGGCCTGCTGCAACTGCTGCTGATCGGCGGCATCGGGCTGGTGCTGTCCGCGGTGTCCGGCGTCGTCGACGTCGCGGGCGTCGCCGGAGGGGCGCTGGCCACCGGGCTGCTGTGGTACCTGCTCGGCTTCTTCCTGTACGCCACCGTCTTCGCGGCGGCGGCGTCCCTGGTGTCGCGCCAGGAGGAGCTGCAGTCGGTGCTGACGCCGATCAGCATGTCGATCGTGGTGGCGTTCGTGGTCGGCATCAACCTGATGATCAGCGACCCGACCGGCGCGACGGTGACGGTGCTGTCGCTGCTGCCGCCGTTCGCGCCGATCCTGATGCCGGGCCGGATGGCGATGGGCGTCGCGCCGGCGTGGCAGGTGCTGCTGGCGGTCGTGCTGGCGCTGGCGGCGGTCGCGCTGATCACGTGGCTGGGCGGCAAGGTGTACTCGAACGCGGTGCTGCGCACGGGCGCGCGGGTCCGGCTGCGCGAGGTCCTGCGCTGACCGCCGGTGGTCAGCCGACCACCGGTCCTTCGACCGTCGGCCCCGACGTCGTGCGGTGTCCGGCGGGACCCTACCGGCGCCGCTAGCCCTTGATAGCGGCGTACCGGGCGAGCGCTTCCCGGCGCTCGTGCGCGTGGTCGACGACGGGGTCGCGCGGCTGGTGGACGGCCTTGCCGGGGATGTCGCGCAGCTCGGGCACGTACCGGCGCACGTAGTCGCCGTTCGGGTCGAACTTCTCGCCCTGCGTCACGGGGTTGAAGACGCGGAAGAACGGCGCCGCGTCCGTGCCGGTGCCCGCCACCCACTGCCAGCCGTGCTGGTTGGAGGCCAGGTCGCCGTCGACCAGGTGCCGCATGAAGTGGCGGGCGCCCCACCACCACGGCAGGTGCAGGTCCTTGACGAGGAAGCTCGCCACGACCATCCGCACGCGGTTGTGCACCCAGCCCTCGGCGAGGAGCTGGCGCATGCCCGCGTCCACGAACGGGTAGCCGGTGCGGCCCTCGCACCACGCCCGGAAGCGCTCCTGGTCGTCGTCCACGCGGAGCCGGTCGAACCGGCGGTCGAGGTTGCGGCGGGCCGAGTCGGGCCGGTGCCACAGCACGTCGGCGTAGAAGTCGCGCCACGCCAGCTCGTCGCGGAACGCGGACGCGTCCGGCCCGAGGTCGGCGAGGAGCGTGCGCGGGTGCACGACACCCCACTTCAGGAACGCGGAGAACCGGCTGGTGCCGTCGAGGTCGGGGCGGTCGCGGTGCTTCGCGTAGTCGGGCAGCCGCTCGTCGCGGAACCGCGCCCAGAGCGCGCCGACGTCCGGGAGCCCTTCGCCGGCGGGCAGGGCGCGGCCGAGGTCCGACGCGATCCAGTCCACAGTGGACGCATCGGTGTCGGCGGGCGCGGGCCAACCGTGCGCCAGCCAGGCCTTGCGGAACGGCGTGAAGACGCGGTACGGCGTGCCGTCGGGCTTGGCGACCCGGCCCGGCGTCACCGCGTACGGCGACCCGACGCGCACCAGCTCGACGTGCCGCTCCACCGCCGCGTCCCGCGTCCGCCCGTACGGGCCGGCGTCCGCCGACACGTGCACGGACGACGCGCCGACCGCGGCGGCGACCCGCGGCACCACCTCGACCGGGTCGCCGTCGACCACGACGAGCCGCCCGCCCAGCTCGCGGTCCAGGGACCGCAGGCACCGGTGCAGGAACTCGATCCGCGGCCGGCCCGAAGCCCTCAGCAGCACGGGGTCGAGCACGAACAGGCCCAGCGCGGCGGACGCCCGCTCGGCGGCGGCGAGCAGCGCGGGGTGGTCGGCGGTCCGCAGGTCGCGGCGGAACCAGACGACGGTCGAGGAGTCCACGGACCGACCCTAGGAGCGCGGCGGGCGGGCCGCACGGCCGAACACCGTCAGGCATCCCCCCGTGTGGACGCCCCCTCGCACACAGGGAACCACGGGGGTCCGACAAAAAGGCCCGCACCGGTGTCGGTGCGGGCCTTCCCCAACTCGGGTTCGAGCGGTGCGAGCGGTGTCAGCGCTGCTCGACGGGCACGAAGTCGCGCTCCGGCGAGCCCACGTAGACCTGGCGCGGACGGCCGATCTTCGTGGCCGGGTCCTGGATCATCTCGCGCCAGTGCGCGATCCAGCCCGGCAGCCGGCCGAGGGCGAACAGCACGGTGAAGAACTTCGTCGGGAAGCCCATCGCCCGGTAGATCAGGCCGGTGTAGAAGTCGACGTTCGGGTAGAGCTTGCGCTCGACGAAGTAGTCGTCCGCGAGCGCGGTCTCCTCCAGCGCCTTGGCGATGTCGAGCAGCTCGTCCGACGCGCCCAGCTTGCCGAGGATCTCGTCGGCCGTCTTCTTGATGATCGCGGCACGCGGGTCGTAGTTCTTGTAGACCCGGTGGCCGAAGCCCATCAGGCGGACGCCGTCCTCCTTGTTCTTGACCTTCTTCACGAACGCGGAGACGTCACCGCCCTCGGCGCGGATCTTCTCCAGCATCTCCAGCACCGCGGAGTTCGCGCCGCCGTGCAGCGGGCCGAACAGCGCGTTGATGCCGGCGGAGATGGACGCGAACAGGTTCGCCTCGGACGAGCCGACCAGCCGCACCGTCGACGTGGAGCAGTTCTGCTCGTGGTCGGCGTGCAGCACGAACAGCAGGTCGAGCGCGCGGACCAGGTCCGGGTCCACGTCGTACGGCTCGGCCGGGAAGCCGAACGTCATGCGCAGGAAGTTGTCCACCAGACCCAGGGAGTTGTCCGGGTACAGGAACGGCTGGCCCACGGACTTCTTGTAGGCGTAGGCCGCGATGGTGGGCACCTTGGCCAGCAGGCGGATCGTGGAGATCTCGACCTGGTTGGCGTCGAAAGGGCTGAGGCTGTCCTGGTAGAACGTCGACAGCGCGGACACCGCCGAGGACAGCACGGGCATGGGGTGGGCGTCACGCGGGAAGCCGTCGAAGAACCGTTTCAGGTCCTCGTGCAGCAGCGTGTGCCGGTTGATCTTGGAGGAGAACTCCTCCAGCTGGGCCTGGGTCGGCAGCTCGCCGTAGATCAGCAGGTAGCTGACCTCGATGAAGTTCGACTTCTCGGCGAGCTGCTCGATCGGGTAGCCGCGGTAGCGCAGGATGCCCGCGTCACCGTCGATGTAGGTGATCTCGGAAGAACAGGACGCGGTGTTGACGAACCCGCTGTCCAGTGTGACCAGACCTGTTGTGGCCAGGAGCTTTCCGAGGTCGATACCGGGGGCACCCTCGGTGGCCGGCACTACCTTCATCTCGTGCTCTCCGCCCGGATGGCGCAGCGCGACGGTACGGAGGTCGTTCGGCGCAGTCGTCGCGTCGGGCATGCAGAGTCCCTCTCACGCTAGGCGGGGTGGCTCATGCGGGTCTCGCACGCCTGCGCGCGGCCGTGAGCGTTCAGCCCGCACCGCAGCACCACCCCGTTGGGGTCCTGTCAGTTCTCCCACGCTAGTCAGCGGACGACCCGCTCCACAGCCACGGTATGAACCGATTCTGTGAGATGGGACCGGCATCACATCCGGACGCATGGGTGGCTAGCGTGCACCCTCCACCGTAGCCGTTCGGGGCTGTTCCTCCACCTCACGCGGGGTGAGAGCTAGGTCATCTCAGCTCGTGCCGGAAGGGCGGTTCGGCCCCCGCGCGGGAGCACGTGACGGCCGCCGCGGCGCCCGCCCAGGACAGCGCGGAGGTCCACTTCGCGGCGTCCAGACCCCGGACAGCCTCGACGGACAGCGCGTCGTGGTCGTGCAGCCAGGACAGCAGCGCGCCCTGCACGGTGTCGCCCGCGCCGATCGTGTCGACCACGTCCACGGGCGTGGGTGGGACGCGGATCACGTCGCCGGCGGCGGTCAGCACGCCCAGCCCGTCGCCGCCGCGGGTCAGCACCACGGCGGCCGGGCCCGCGCCCTGCCAGTCCCGCACGACGTCCAGCACGGCGTCCTCGGGGGCGTCGGCGGGCAGGTCCGCCAGCCACCGGGCGTCCTCGACGGAGACCTTCAGCAGGCCCACGTGCGGCAGCCACGAGTCGAACCGGTCGCGGTAGCCCATCGGGTCGCGGATGAGGCTCGCACGGATGTTCGGGTCCAGCACGGTCAGCGCGCCGCGCTCGGCCTCCCGCCACAGCACCCGCTCGTACGTGCTCGCGCCCGGCTCCAGCACCAGCGACAACGTCCCGAAGGACACCGCCCTGGTGCCGACGGGCAGCGGGCCGGGATCGGTGACCTGGCGGTCCGCCGTGCCCTCGACGTAGAACGAGTAGCGCGCCGACCCGTCGTCGGCCAGGCCGACCACGGCCAGCGTCGTCGGCTGGTCGCCCCGCTGCACCAGGTCCGTCCGCACACCGGACGCGTGCAGGCGCTCGACCAGCCGGTCCCCGAACAGGTCGGTCGAGACCCGCGACAGGAAGCTCACCGGCGCTTCGAGCCGCCCAGCGGCCACGGCCACGTTGTACGGCCCGCCGCCGAGCCTCGGCGCGAGGTTCCCCTCGTCCGTGGGCACCAGGTCGACCAGCGCCTCACCGGCAACGACGATCACGACTGGCTCCGTTCTCTCCGCAACCCGTCCAGCAGCAGCTCGCCCAGCGCGGTGAACGCCTCGGCGTCCGACACCCCCGCGCGCCGGGTCAGCACCCCGGTCTGGATGCCCTCGATGAGCAGACCGGCCATCTCGGCGATCAGCGTCGCATGGACGTCCCGGAACACCCCGTCGCGGACGCCTTCCTGGATGAACTCACGAATGCGCTCGGCCGCCGCGCGCGCGTTGCGCTCGTACGTGCTGCGGGTGGGCGCGTACGCGGACACGTCGGTGATGAACTGGGCCGACGCCCGCCGCAGCTCCTCCGCCGCGCCCGCCAGGTAGGTGCCGACGCGCACCCGGACGTCCCCGACGCCGGCGATCCGCTGCTCGATCCGCTCGGCCGCGCCCTTGAAGTACCGGCCGACCACGCGCACGGCGAGCTGTTCCTTGCTCGACGCGAGCGCGTACAGGGTGGACTTGGAGCAGTGGAGGCGGGCCGCGAGGTCGTCCAGCGTGAAGTGCGCGAAACCCTCGGCGAGCACCAGCGCCTCGAGCCGGCCCAGCAGCTCCACCTGCCTGGGCGTCAGCGGTCTGCGCGCGATCGAGGTCATGAGCCGCAACTCTGTCACAGTGACTGGCCACAGTACTGGCGTACGTCCTACAGTACTCCCACCAGTACTCACCCGGTGGGTCGAGACCCGTCCGACCGACGGCCGCCCGGCCCCCGTCCCGGAGGTCGACGATGCCCGCCGAGCGCCTGCTGCCCACCACCGAAGCCGAGGACCTGCTGGCCCTCGTCCGCGAGATCGCCCGTGACGAGCTGGCGCCGCACGCGGCCGAGGCGGAGGAGCACGAGCGGTTCCCGCGCGACAAGTTCCGTCTGCTCGGCAAGACCGGTCTGCTCGGCCTGCCGTACCCGGAGCGGTTCGGCGGCGGTGAGCAGCCGTACGAGGTGTACCTCCAGGCGTTGGAGGAGGTCGCGTCGGCGTGGATGTCCGTCGGCGTCGGGCTCTCGGTGCACATCATGTCGAGCTACGCGCTGGCGACGTTCGGCACGGAGGAGCAGAAGGCGCGCTGGCTGCCGGACGCCCTGGCCGGCGACCAGCTCGGCGGCTACGCGCTGTCCGAGTCGCACGCGGGGTCGGACGCGGGCGCCCTGTCCACGCGGGCCGTGCGCGACGGCGACCACTACACCGTCAACGGGACGAAGGCGTGGATCACCCACGCCGGCGTCGCCGACTTCTACACCCTGATGGCGCGCACGTCCGACGACGGCGGCAAGGGCATCAGCTGCTTCTTCGCGCCCGGCCACGTCGACGGCCTCACCGCCGCGAAGCCCGAGCGCAAGATGGGCCTCACCGGCTCGATCACCGCGCAGCTCGCGTTCGACGACGTCCGCGTCGACGCCGACCGCCTCATCGGCGCGGAGGGCGACGGGCTGAAGATCGCCCTGTCCGCTTTGGACTCCGGACGGCTCGGCATCGCCGCGTGCGGCGTGGGCCTGGCGCAGGCCGCGCTGGACGAGGCCGTCGCGTACGCCAAGCAGCGCACCCAGTTCGGCCGCGCGATCATCGACTTCCAGGGCCTGGAGTTCCTGCTCGCCGACATGGCCGCCGCCGTCGAGTCCGCCCGCGCCACCTACCTCCAGGCGGCCCGCCGCCGCGACCGCGGCCTCCCGTTCCACCGCCAGGCCGCGATCGCGAAGCTGATCTGCACCGACACCGCGATGAAGGTGACGACGGACGCCGTGCAGGTCCTCGGCGGCGCCGGCTACACCCGCGACTTCCCGGTGGAGCGCTACATGAGGGAGGCCAAGGTGCTCCAGATCTTCGAGGGCACGAACCAGATCCAACGCCTGGTGATCGGCCGCGACCTCCGCCGCTGACCCGACGTCAGGACTCCGCGTAGAACGGGCTCACGACGACCTCTTCGCCGTCCTCGAACCGGTACACCTCGCGGCCTCCCACGAACACCTTCAGCGCCCGGCTCATCACGTCCAGCGGGTCGCCGGACCAGATCACCACGTCACCGTCCAAGCCCGGCCGCAACGAGCCGACGCGGTCGTCCAGGCCCATGATCGCGGCCGGGTTGACGGTGATCGACTCCAGCCCGGTCCGGGGGTCGAGGCCCTCCTTCACGGCCAGCGTCACCTGGTGCACGAGGAAGTGGATGGGCACGACGGGGTGGTCGGTGGTGATCGCGATCCGCACGCCCGCCCGCGCCAGGATGCCGGGGTTGCGCAGCGACCGCTGCCGCACCTCGACCTTCGACCGGCTGGTGAACAGCGGCCCGATGATCACCGGGACGTCGCGCTCCGCCAGCAGGTCGGCGATCAGGTGGCCCTCGGTGCCGTGGTTGACGATGAGCCGGTAGCCGAACTCGTCGGCCAGCCGCAACGCGGTCGCGATGTCGTCCGCCCGGTGGCAGTGCTGGCACCACGGCAGCTCGCCGGACAGCACCCGCGCCAGCACCTCGGACGTCGTGTCCCGCTCGAACGGCCCCTCCGCCGCGTCACGCCGGGCCACGTAGTCCTGGGCCTTGGTGAGCGCGTCCCGGATCACGGCCGCGACGCCCTGGCGCGTGGACGGCAGCTTCTTCTGCTCGCCGTACACGCGCTTGGGGTTCTCGCCGAGCGCGCTCTTCACGCTGACGGGGTTGCGCACCAGCATCTCGTCGGCGGTGCGGCCCCAGCACTTCACGGCCACGGTCTGGCCACCGATCACGTTGCCCGAGCCGGGCTTGACGACGGCGGTCGTGACGCCGCCGGCCAGGGCGTCGGCGAAGCCCTGGTCGGCGGCGTTGATCGCGTCCAGCGCGCGCAGCCGCGCGCCGTTGGGGTCGGTCATCTCGTTGGTGTCCTGCCCGGCCCAGCCCTCGCCCTCCTCGTGCACGCCGAGGTGGCCGTGGGCCTCCACGAAGCCGGGCAGCACCCAGCCGCCCGCCGCGTCCACGACCGGGACGCCGTCCGGCACCTCGACGTTCGCGCCGACCGCGACGATCTTCCCGTCCTGGATCAGGACCGTGCCGCCCTCGATCGGCTCACCGGCCACCGGGACGACGTACCCACCCGTGATAGCGACGTTCATAGTTAGCGACGCTAACGGCCTACGACAGCGGGCGCAAACCCCACCGACCGGCCCACGAGTCGCCCGGCTCCAGCCACAGCAGGTCGATCCCGCTGTTCAGCGCGTCGGGCGGGCACGTCATCGGCTCGATGGCCACCGCGCGCCCACGACCGGGGAAGTTGTCGGGCGTGTAGACCTGCACCCACTTGAAGTCCGGGTCCGCCCACAGCTCGACGCCGCCGGCCGGGCCCTTCAGCACGTGCCGCACGAGCCCGTCCACCGGCTCGCACCCGCCGAACGCCGTGTCCAGCTTCACGCCGTCGAGCAGCCGCGCCACCCGGAAGTCGTAGTCGCCGGACACCGGCACGGCCGGGCCGTTCGGGATCATCGTGTCGGCGTCGACCGGCAGCACGGTGGTGGCGGCCAGCGACAGGGACGTCTCGTCGGTCAGCGACGCGCCGGCCCGCGGGTACGGGTGGGTGCCGACGCCGAACGGCGTGCGCCCGTCGCCGAGGTTCGTCACGCCGTGCGACACGCTGAGCCCGTTGTCGTCCAGCGCGTACGTGATCGTGGTGCGCAGCGGCACGGGCCAGCCGAAACCCGCCACGGACGCCTCCAGCGACACCAGGGCGCCGGTGTGCTCCACCACGTCCCACACGACGCGGCGGACCAGGCCGTGGATGGCGTTGCCGCGGTCCGGCTCGGTGACTTCGAGCTGCTGCTCGACGCCGTCGAGGGTCCACCTGCCCCCGGCCGTTCGGTTGGGCCACGGCACGAGCACCGCGCCGCAGCCCATGGGCGGTTCGTCGTCGTACGTCTCCACGTACGGAACGCCGCCGACCTCGTAGGACTTCAGTCCCGCACCCTCGGGTGCGATGACGGCGCGCGCCGCGCCGTGGGCGATCTCCAGCATGGATCAGGAGCGTATCCCCTCCTGCCCCATCCTTGACGGAATCACTAGACCGGTCTCTATAGTAAAACCATGCCGAGACGCACGGACACCCGTCAGCGCGTGGTGCGCACCGCCGCCCGGCTCTTCCGGGACCAGGGCTACCACGCGACGGGCCTCAACCAGGTCCTCACCGAGGGCGGCGCGCCCAAGGGGTCGCTCTACTTCCACTTCCCGAACGGGAAGGAGCAACTCGCCGCCGAGGCGGTCTCCTTGGCAGGCAACGACATCCGGGACGACCTCGCCGCCGTCCTCGACGCCGAACCCGACCCGGCGAAAGCGCTCTCCCACGTGGTGGAACGCCTCGGCGCGAACCTCCTGGCTTCGGACTACCGCAGCGGGTGCCCCGTCGCCACGGTCGCGCTCGACGCGGCGGCCGACAGCGAGCCGATCCGCCGGGCGTGCGAGGACGTCTACGCGTCGTGGCACGCCGTCATCGCCGCGCGAGTGGGTGACGACGACGTCGCCACGGTCGTCCTCGCCGCCATCGAGGGCGCGCTCCTGCTCGCCCGCACCCGCCGTTCCCTCGCACCGCTCCACGCCGTCGCCGCCCGCCTGGGCGTCCTCCTGGAAAGGCCCGCGCCATGAAGGTGCACCACCTGAACTGCGGCACCATGCGACCGGTCGGCGGACGGCTCGTCGACGGGCAGGGCTCCGTGTTCCGGCGCGCCGAGCTCGTCTGCCACGTGCTGCTGGTCGAGGCGCCGGACGGCCTGCTGCTGGTCGACAGCGGCCTCGGGCTGGACGACCTGCGCGATCCCCGGGCCACCCTGTCCGCGCGCTACCGCTGGACGTCCCTGCCCGTGTACGACGAGCGGGAGACCGCGGTGCGGCAGGTGGAGGCGCTCGGGTTCGCCGCGTCGGACGTGCGGGACATCGCGCTGACCCACCTCGACGTCGACCACGCCGGCGGCCTGCGCGACTTCCCGTCCGCCCGCGTGCACGTCCTGAAGGAGGAGCTGGACGACCGCGACAACCCGCGCTACTCCCCCGCCCAGTGGCGGCACGCCGACTTCGTGCCGCACGAGCCGACCGGCGAGACGTGGTTCGGCTTCGACGGCGTGCGGGAGCTGCGGCCGGACGTCCTGCTCGTGCCGCTGATCGGCCACACCCGCGGCCACACCGGCGTCGCCGTGAAGACGGGCGACCGGTGGCTGTTGCACGCCGGCGACGCGTACTTCTTCCACGGCGCCCTGCGCACCCCGCCGCACGTGCCGCCCGTGCTGGCGCGGTTCGAGCGGGCCGTGCAGACGGTCGCCGAGCTGCGGGTGGCCAACCAGCACCGGCTGCGCGAGGTCGCGGGCGAGGTGGACGTGTTCAGCGCCCACGACGCGGTGGAGCTGCGCCGCCACCGGAAGGTGCTCGCCTGATCGCGCCCCCTGCGGGGTGCGGCCGTCCGACGGCCTAGGCTGCACCGCTCATGGGGAGAGACCGGGTGACCGCGCTCGACGGCATCGACGACGTCGACTGGGCGTCCCTCGACCACGCGTACGGCCCCGCGGACGACGTGCCGGGCGCCTTGCGCGACGCCGCCGGCGCGGACGAGGAGCGGGCGGGCGAGGCGCTGGACCACCTGTTCGGCAGCATCCACCACCAGGGCACGCTGTACCCGGCGACGCCGCGGGCGGTGCCGTTCGTGGCCCGGCTCGCCGCCGATCCGGCCACGCCGGGGCGGGCGGGCCTGGTGCACCTGCTCGGCGTGATCGCCGAGAGCGACGACGCCGCGCCGGACGTGCTGGCGGACGTGCGCTCGGCGTTGGGCCGGGAGACCCCGCGCCTGCTGCCGCTGCTGGACGACCCGGACGCGGAGGTCCGGCACCTCGCCACCCACCTGCTCGGCAACCTCCCGTCACCGGCCGAGGTCGTGCCCGCGCTGAGGGCCCGGCGCGAGCGTGAACGGTCGCCGCACGTGGTGGCGGGCCTGCTGGCGGCGGCCGGTCGCCTGGCGCCGGCCGAGTGCGCCGGGTGGCTGCCGGACGAGCTCGCGCCGGCGCTTCCGGCGGACGTCCGGGCGGGCGCGCTGTGGGCCATCGCCGACGCCGCGCTGCCGTGGCCGGAGGCGGCGACCGACGTGGTGGTCGACTGCTGGCTGGAGGACGAGCCGCTGACGAACTGGGTCTGGTCCTACGACCCGTTCGCCGACATCGTGGCGCGGCTCGACACCGCGCGGCTCACCGCGCTCTGCCGCACGTTGTCCGAGCGGGGAACGGCCGCCGCCGCGCAGCGGGCCGTCGAAGCCGCCTACGAGCGGTGCGTGCGGTCGCGTTCGGTCCGGGACGCGCTGGCTCCCCTGCTGGCCGCCGCGGTCGGCCACCCGGCGGTGTCGGTCCGCGTCGCCGCCGCCACCGCGGTCCGTGACGTGCGGGCGGCCGCTCCCCTCGCCGCCGACACCCTCGCGGCGCTCCTCGCCGACCCACCGCCGTCCGACCCGAACGCCCCCGAAGCCCGCCTGTTCGGCCTCGCCCTCGACGTCCTGATCACGCTCGGCGACCCGCGCTGGCGCGAGTCGTTCGCGACCGCGCTCACCGACGGCGTGGCCACGGCGGATGTCCTCGGCTCGCTCATCGACTCCGACGTGCCGTGCGACCCCGTGCTGCTGGCCGCGGTCCGACGGCGGCTGGCGGCCCTGCCGCCCCACTGGGCGCACACGCCGGACGACCACGCCGTGCTCGGCCACCTGCGGTGGCACAACGAGGTCAACGGCCTGACCCGGCTGCTGCACCGCTGGGGCCCGGACGCCGCCGACGCCGTGCCCGAGCTCGTCGCCCTCGTCCCGCACGACGAGTGGTGGGCGATCCGCGCGCTGGCCGCGATGGGTCCGGCCGCCTCGTCCGCCGTCTCCGCGCTGAAGGCCGTCCGCGACGACCCCGCCGCGTCCTGGCAGCGCCGCCTCGACTGCGCGCAGGCCCTCACCGCGATCACGGAGGACGTCGGCCACGTGACCGCCTGCGTGGCCGACGCCGGCGTCGCCGAACCCGTGCCGGCCGCGCGGACGGCCCTGCGCCACGACCTGCCGTTGGACGCCCTGCTGCCCGCGCTGCGAGACGTCGCCACCACCGCCGCGGGCGACGGCCCGGCGGCCCTCCGGCTCCGGCTCGAAGCGGCACGGCTCCTGCTGTCGGCGGGTGACGCGGAAACCCCGGTCCGGACCGCCGCCGACGCCTTCGACCGCGGGTGGCACCTGACCGACGCCGCCGAGCTGGCCGGTCTGGTCGGACCGCCGGCCGCGGCGCTCGCGCCACGCCTGCGCGACCTGCTCGCCGACCCCCACGACACCTACGCCGCCGCGCTGGCCGTCCGCCGCGTGACGGGCGAGGCCAAGCCGCTCCTCGACGCCCTGCGGCAGCGGTTGGCGTGGGCGGGCGGCGGCGCCTGGCTGGCCGAGTCGCTGCGGGAACTGGGCGACGACGCCGCGCCGCTGGTGCCCGACCTGCGCGTGCTGGCCGACGGTGACGCCGCGATGCCGGGCGGCATCCACGGCCGCATGGTCCGCCAGGACGACGAGGAACGCGAACGGCTCTTCGCCGTCCTGGCCGAGCTCCAAGCCTGACCGCGCCGGTCCCGCTTCGTGCCGACCTGGTGGAACGGCGTGGTGGAACGGCGGGGCGGGCCGACCTGGTGGGACGACGGCATCGCGCCCCACCACGGTCAGGACGTCACTTCCTCAGCTTCTCCGGGTCGAACTCGACCTTGCCGTGCACGACCCGGTTGATCAGCCACAGCACGAGGCCGGCGGCCAGCAGGTACAGCGCGATCTCGTAGTCCGCCGACGCCCGGCCCGACAGCGGGCTGGCCAGGTACGCGCACGTCAGCGCGCCCAGCACCGGCACCCACGTCGGCGCGCGGAAGTGCTCGTGCTCCACCTTCTCCTTGCGCAGCACCAGGACGGCGATGTTGACGATGGTGAACACGACCAGCAGCAGCAGGCCGGTCGTGCCGCCGAGCTTCGCGATGTCGGCCGTGGAGACCAGGATGATCGCCACGCCCGACGTGAAGACGATCGAGATCCACGGCGTGCGGCGGAACGGGTGCACGGCGCCGAAGACCCTGGGGATGATCCGCTCGTTCGACATGCCGTAGATCAGCCGGCTGGCCATCAGCATGTTGATCAGGGCCGAGTTGATGACCGCGAACAGGCCGATCAGCGAGAAGATCCACAGCGGGAAGCCGGGGGCGCCCACCTGCACGACCTTCAGCAGCGCCGACGACCCCGCCTTCGACAGCTCGTCCGCCGGGATCAGCAGCGACGACGTGATCGCGACGAGGACGTAGATGAGCGCCGCGATCACCATGCCCCACAGCATCGCGCGCGGGAAGATACGGACCGGGTCGCGGACCTCCTCGGCCATGTTCACCGAGTCCTCGAACCCGACCATCGCGAAGAACGCCAACGCGGTCGCGGACGTGACGGCCACCAGCGCGGTCTGGTTCGGCGCCGGGTCGACCTGGGTGAGGCGGCCGGGATCGCCGTCGCCCGCCAGGACGGCGTAGACGCCGATCGCGATGATGATCACCAGACCGGACAGCTCGATGCAGGTCAGGACGACGTTCGCCTTGACCGACTCCGAGACGCCCCGGAAGTTGATCAGGGCGAGGCCGATGATGAACAGGATCGCGACGAGCGTCGCCGACACCGTGAACGTGTCGGAGAAGAACTCCTTGATGACGGACTGGAGGTAGGTCTTCCCGAACGCCAGCGCGGCGGACGAGGCCGAGGTGATGCCCGAGCTCATCACCGCGAACGCCACCATGAAGGTGAGGAACTGGATCTTGAACGCGCGGTTCGTGTACAGCGCCGCGCCGGCCGCCCTGGGGTACTTGCCGACGAGTTCGAGGTAGCTGAACGCGGTCAGGAAGGCCACCACGAACGCGATCAGGAAGGGCAGCCACAGCGCGCCGCCGATCTTGCCCGCGACGTTGCCCGTGAGGGCGTAGATGCCGGTGCCGAGGATGTCACCGACCACGAAGAACAACAGCAACTTGGGGCCGATGGCCCGCTTCAGTTCCGGTTGCGCCGGTGCGCTCGTCGCTTCCGCCATGCCGACTGAGTGTGCCGGATCACACAGGGGCCGGATAGTGGAATCCGTCGACCTTGGGCAAGTCTTGATGTTTCAGGTTCGGGCCTCGGCGCGAAGATCGTCCTCGGCGCGCGCGACGGCCTCGTCCAGCGCTTCCCGGAAGGCCGCGATCTGGCCGCGTTCGAGGCGGACGCTGTCGTTGCCGGTCGGCAGGAACACCTCGATCGCCCCGTCGTGCACCTCGACCGACAACACGTCCTCCCGGTCGGAGTAGCACCGCAACAACCACTCCCGCTTCGGCACCTGCACCTTGATCATCGGTTCCATGCCGACCAGATTCGCAGCGCTGCTTATCACTTCGCAATAACTCGTTCGAGTGATGGCCATTGTGACTGGATTCGTGGTGCCCCAAGGTTGATCTCATGGCACGCCGCGCAGGGACGTCGGTCCGCTCCCGCCGACTCGCGTACATCCTCAAGAAGCTCCGCAACGCCACCGGCATCAGCACCGATGCCGTCGGCGAGGCGCTGGGCATGTCCGGGAGCAAGATCAGCCGCATCGAGACGTCCGGAATGGGCATCTACCTGGACGACCTGGAGAAGCTGCTCGACTTCTACCAGGTCGGGCGCAAGCAACGAGTCGAACTGCTCGACCTCGCCCGGCACGCCGAACAGCGCGGGCTGCTGCGGATGAACAACCAGAACTTGCACGACGACTGGCAGACCTGGGCCGACTTCGAGGACGAGGCCGGCTCACTGCTGCACTACCAGCCCTTGGTCATCCCCGGTCTCCTCCAAACCCCGGAATACGCCCGAACTCTGATCAAAGCCACCGGGCACGCCCTGTCGGAAATCCAGGTGGATGCCCTGGTTGCCAGCCGAATGGCGAGGCAAGGGCTGCTTACCCGGGGCAACCCGCTCAGGCTCCACGCGATCATCGAGCAGACCGTGCTGGAGCGCCCCTTCGGGGATGCCGGGGCGCAGGCCCGCCAGATCCGCCACCTGGTCGACGCGGCCGAACGCCCGAACATCACCCTCCAGGTCGCACCCTCCTTCGCCGCGCCGCACACCGGGCTCAGCGGGCCGTTCGTGATCCTCGAATACGACGACGACCCGAGCTTGGTGCTGCTGGAGAACAAGGTGTCCAGCCTGTTCATCGACGAGGACGACCAGATCGAGGTGTTCGAGGCGACCTGGTCGACGCTCCGCGGGCTGGCGTACAGCGCCGAGGAAACGGTGGAGTTCCTGAAAGGGCTCGCATGACACGATGAGCCCATGACCCTGTGGCGCAAGAGTTCCCGCAGTGCCGACACCGCGAACTGCGTCGAAGTGTCGTGGCGCAAGAGTTCCCGCAGCAACAGCACCGCGAACTGCGTCGAAGTCGCGCGCACCGGCCAACGGGTGGCGGCGCGGGACTCGAAGAACCCCGCCCCCACCATCGCCGTCCCCGCCGCCTCGTGGTCCCGGTTCGTGCGCGGTCAGAAGTCTTCGTAGCGCTGCCGTGCCGGTGGTCGTGGCCGGCGGGGCGTCACCTGGTGACCTCGCCCGAGCTGATGACCTCGGGAGTGAAGCGGTAGCGGCGGATCGCCGGGATCGCCAGCACGGCCAGCAGGGTGCAGAGGACGACGAGCACGCCGCCCGCCACCGTCGCCGCGCCGGGGCCGATCAGGGCCCCCGTGGTGCCGTGGAGGAGGTCCGCGATCCTCGGGCCGCCGGCCACGACGACGATGAACACGCCCTGCATCCGGCCGCGCATGTCGTCCGGCGCGGCCGTCTGGAGGATCGCGCTGCGGAACACCATGCTGGCCATGTCCGCCGCGCCGCCGATGGCCATGAACACCACGGCCAGCCACAGCACGTGCGACAGGCCGAACCCGACCATCGCCAGGCCCCACGCGATCACCGCGACCACGACACCGATCCCGTGCCGCCGGACGCGTGACGTCCAGCCGGACGTGAGGCCGCACAGCATCGCGCCCAACGGCATCGCGGCGAACAGCAGGCCCAGCGCGAGCCCACCGCCGGGCGGGTCGCCGAACGTGTTCTCGGCCATCTCCGGGAACAGCGCCCGCGGCATGCCGAACACCATCGCGATGATGTCCAGCAGGAAGCTCGCCATCACGATCTTCTGCAACGCCAGGTACCGGAAGCCGTCCACGACGTCCCGCAGCCCGGCCCGCCGCGTCGGACCGGCCAACGGCGGCAGCGGCGGGAGCTTCCACACCGCCCAGATGGTGAGGGTGAGCGCGATGGCGTCGGCGAGGTACAGCGTCGACAGGCCCACCACGGGCATCAGCGCGCCGGCCAGCATCGGGCCGAACACGCCGCCGAACATCATCACGGTGGCGCCGAGGGCCGTGGCGGCCGGGATCTGGTCGGCGGGCACGAGACGGGCGATGGACGCGGTGCGCGCGGGCGCGTTGGCGGCGAAGAACACCTGCTGCAGGCCGAGCAGGGCGATCACGAGCCACACCGACTCGACGTGGAACGCGGCCTGCAGCCACAGCAGCACCGACGTCACCGCGATGCCGGCGTTCGTGACGACGAGCAGCTTGCGCCGGTCCACCACGTCGGCGATCGCGCCGCCGTACAGCCCGAAGACCAGCAGCGGCACGAACGCCACCGCGGCCGAGAAGCCGACCCAGGCGGACGACCCGGTCAGGTCGTACACCTGCTTGGGCACCGCCACCGCGGTGAGCTGGCTGCCGATGGCCGTCACCACGGTCGACAGCCACAACCTCCGGAACGCCACGACCTTCAGCGGTCGGGTGTCCATGGCGACCTTCCCCAGCACTCTCCGCACGGTGCTTAGCGTACGGCAACTAACAACCGCATTTCCGAGCACCGAACGGCCTTGGCCGAGCCCACGACGAACCGGGCCCCGTCACGCCAGTGCGCGACGGGGCCCGGTGTGAGCCGTGGGCCAGAGCCGTGGGTTAGGGGGCGATGCGCTGGACTTCCCAGCCGTCCCGGCCGAGGCGGAAGCGGAGGCGGTCGTGCATGCGGTCGCGGCGGCCCTGCCAGAACTCGACCTCTTCGGGCCGGATGCGCCAGCCGCCCCAGTGCGGCGGCACGGGCACGCGGTCCGCGTCGGCGAACTGCCGCTCGATCTTGTGCAGCGCGCTCTCCAAAGTGGACCGGCCGCTGACGACGCGCGACTGCGGCGACGCCCAGGCGCCCAGCTGCGACCCGCGCGGGCGGCTCGCCCAGTACTGGGCGGTCTCGGTGGGGCCGACCTTCTCGACGGTGCCGCGCACGTGCGCCTGCCGCTGCATCGCGAACCACGGGAACGTGGCCGACGCGTACCGGGTGGCCATCAGGTCGTGGCTCTTCGCGGAGGTGTAGTTGGTGAAGAACACCAGTCCGCGCTCGTCCAGGCCCTTGGCGAGCACCGTGCGGGACGACGGGCGGCCCTCCGGGTCGGCCGTGGCGAGCACCATCGCGTTCGGCTCGGGCAGACCGGCGCCGGCGGCCTGGTCCAGCCACAGCTGCAGCTGTTCGTGCCAACTGGCGGCCAGGTCGCTCTCCGTGAGCGAACCGTGCTCGTAGGACACGCGCATCGACGGCAACGCGATGTTCGTCGTCTCCGACATCCCGACCTCCCGGAGCGTTACTTCGGCCTGGCCAAGGCACTTGTGGCGCCTAGCGATCCCGCGACCGTACGGGTTCCCGGGCCGGGGCGAAACCGCCCGCACGGTGATGACCGCCACCCGATCCGTGACTTTCGGTGTGATCAGGACCTCGGAATCGAGCACGAGATCGAGTCAGAGGCGCCCGACCGGGCCGGGGTGACGGGCACGGGCCTCGTCAAGTGCGCGGGCCGCGGTCACCACGTCGTCGGCGACGGCGGTGGCGAGGCTGCCGCCGCGGGCCAGCGGGACGAGCGACCACCAGTCCTCCGAGACCGCTCCCGGGACGTCCTCGCCCCAGCACAGCAGCTCCGCGCCGAGCACCCGCCGACCTGCCAGGCCGGCCGGGCTTCCGTCCACTTCGGGCGTTCCGACGCGGGTCGTCTGCTTGATCACCGGACCGTTCCGCCGCACGTCGAGCGTGGTGGTGAGGGAGCCCGCCCGCTCGTTCACCCGGCCGGACACGAGGACTTCCCGCGTCCGCAGCCGGGCGTCGTCGGCCAGGTCGGCCCGGAACACCGACTCGTGGCACGCGCGCGCGGTGATCACCGTCGGCTCGGGCAGGTAGTCGAGGCTCGCGCCGTCCGCCAATTCCACTCGAACGAGTGAACGGCTCCCGCCTGGGTGATGCCCCGGCAACGCCAGCGTGGCCGCCACTCCGTGCAGTGCGAGAGACGCCCCGGGGCCGACCACGACGTGCAACTCCAGGTCGTCGCCGCCGAGCGGTGCGGTGATCGAGCTCACCAGGTGGACGAGCACCACTTCGTCGGGTCCGCGGCGGGGCACGAGGCGCAGCGGGGCCATCGACCGCAGGTCCCGCACGACGGTTCGCCCGTTCGGGTCGCGTTCCACGACGAGGTGAGCGCGCGCCCTCACAGGAGCAACCCCTGTGACCCGCGACACGTCCTGCTGGTGGACGGGGAATCCGTCCGCGAGCGCAGGGGGAGATCACGATGAGGAGATTGATCACGACTACAGGCCTGGCGGCGCTGATCGCGGTCACCGGCGGGGCGGCCTCCGCCCAAACTCCCGCCCAGACGTCCGGGCACACGGCGGGTGAGACGTCCGCCCAGACGGCCGGGCACACGGCGAGCCAGACGGCCGGGCAGACGGCCGGGCAGACGGCCGGGCAGACGGCCGGGCAGACGGGGGCGGCTGCCGGGCG
>NZ_JBHTLK010000107.1:0-23124 GCF_042678885.1 Saccharothrix hoggarensis | reverse complement strand
CCGCTCACCGCCGCCCGCGCCGCCGAGGCCGCGCCGGGGCCCGCGCTCTGGCTCGCCGCCTCCGCGACCGGAGCGTTCCTCATCGCCGCCGCGCTGCGCACGGCCCGCTGAATCGGTCATCCCATCACCGGCCCGCCACGGGGTGGTGATCGACCTCACCACGTCTATGACGGACTTCACGGGCGTGGGATGCGGTGGAGTCCGGGCTGGTCGATAGTGTCTTCCGCAGCCGCGTCGCCGGTCCCCCCACGGCTGTGCCGGCGTTCCAGGTGATGCCTGGTACGTGTTGGCACCAGGCCCCAGCCTGGAGCGCCGGACCCCAGAGGACCGCACCGAGGACGCGGTGTCCGACACCGACGTC
This sequence comes from Saccharothrix hoggarensis, assembly GCF_042678885.1. Lineage (GTDB taxonomy): Bacteria > Actinomycetota > Actinomycetes > Mycobacteriales > Pseudonocardiaceae > Actinosynnema > Actinosynnema hoggarensis. Next base: position 22,763 of record NZ_JBHTLK010000107.1, on the reverse strand, counting down.
GCAGGAGACCCGAGTGGACCTGTACGAGTACCAGGCGAAGGACCTCTTCGCCGCCCACGACGTCCCGGTACTTCCGGGCGACGTGGCGACCACCCCCGCCGAGGCCAAGGCCATCGCCGAGCGCTTCGGCCAGACCGTCGTGGTCAAGGCCCAGGTCAAGACCGGCGGCCGGGGCAAGGCGGGTGGCGTCAAGCTCGCCGAGACGCCGGACGAGACCGAGGTCAAGGCCGAGGCGATCCTCGGGCTGGACATCAAGGGTCACATCGTCCACCGCGTGCTGGTGACCCCCGCGTCCGACATCGCCGAGGAGTACTACTTCTCGTTCCTCCTCGACCGCGCGAACCGCACGTTCCTCGCGATGGCGTCGGTCGAGGGCGGCATGGACATCGAAGAGGTCGCCGCGACCAAGCCCGAGGCCCTGGCCAAGGTGCCCGTGGACGCGATCACCGGCGTCGACCGCGCGAAGGCCGACGAGATCGTCGCCGCGGCCAAGTTCCCGGCCGAGGTGGCCGACCAGGTCGCCGACGTCATCGTGAAGCTCTGGGAGACGTTCGTCTCCGAGGACGCCACGCTGGTCGAGGTCAACCCGCTGGTCCGCGACCCCGAGGGCAAGATCGTCGCCCTCGACGGCAAGGTCACGCTGGACGAGAACGCGTCCTTCCGCCACCCCGCCCACGAGGCGCTCGTGGACAAGCAGGCCGAGGACCCGCTGGAGGCCAAGGCCAAGGAGAAGGGCCTCAACTACGTCAAGCTCGACGGCCAGGTCGGCATCATCGGCAACGGCGCCGGCCTCGTGATGTCCACGCTGGACGTCGTGGCGTACGCGGGTGAGAAGCACAAGGGCGTCAAGCCCGCGAACTTCCTCGACATCGGCGGCGGCGCGTCGGCCGAGGTCATGGCCAACGGCCTGGAGATCATCCTCCACGACCCCGACGTGCGTTCCGTCTTCGTGAACGTCTTCGGCGGCATCACCGCGTGCGACGCGGTCGCCAACGGCATCGTGGCGGCGCTGGGCATCCTGGGCGACGAGGCCACCAAGCCGCTCGTGGTCCGCCTCGACGGCAACAACGTGGAGGAGGGCCGCCGCATCCTCGCGGAGGCCAACCACCCGCTGGTCACCGTGGTGGACACTATGGACAACGCGGCCGACAAGGCCGCCGAGCTCGCGGCTGCGGGGGTCTGACGATGGCTATCTTCATCACCAAGGACAGCAAGGTCATCGTCCAGGGCATGACCGGCGCCGAGGGCACCAAGCACACCAAGCGGATGCTGGCGTCCGGCACGAACATCGTCGGCGGCGTGAACCCGCGCAAGGCCGGCGAGAAGGTCGACTTCGACGGCAACGTGCTGCCCGTGTTCGGGTCCGTGGCCGAGGCCATGAGCGCCACCGGCGCCGACGTGACCGTGATCTTCGTGCCGCCGGCGTTCGCCAAGGCGGCCGTGATCGAGGCGATCGACGCGGGCATCGGCCTGGCCGTCGTGATCACCGAGGGCATCCCGGTGCACGACACCGCCGCGTTCTGGGCGCACGCCGTCGCGACCGGCAACAAGACCCGGATCATCGGCCCGAACTGCCCCGGCCTCATCAGCCCCGGGCAGTCCAACGCGGGCATCATCCCGGCCAACATCTCCGGCCCGGGCAAGATCGGCCTGGTGTCGAAGTCCGGCACGCTGACCTACCAGATGATGTACGAGCTGCGCGACTTCGGCTTCTCCACCGCCATCGGCATCGGCGGCGACCCGATCATCGGCACCACCCACATCGACGCGCTGGCGGCCTTCGAGGCCGACCCGGACACCGCGGCGATCGTGATGATCGGCGAGATCGGCGGCGACGCCGAGGAGCGGGCCGCGGCCTACATCAAGGAGAACGTCACCAAGCCGGTCGTCGGCTACGTGGCGGGCTTCACCGCGCCCGAGGGCAAGACGATGGGCCACGCGGGCGCGATCGTGTCCGGTTCGGCCGGCACCGCGCAGGCGAAGAAGGAGGCCCTGGAGGCCGCCGGCGTCAAGGTCGGCAAGACGCCGAGCGAGACCGCCGTGCTCATGCGGGAGATCATGCAGTCGATCGGCTGACATTCGCCCGTTCGTGCCACAGACTGAGGGCCACCTCCCGCGCGGGGGTGGCCCTCGGCTCGTCCCACGGTTCGGCGCGCACATCCGGGGGAACCACGGGAGTCCGGTCGTCGTCGGAGAGTGTGCATCGGCTAGCGTTCTGTCGACCCGAAGTCAGTACCGCGTCAGTACCGCAGATGTCCGCAGATGGAGGAGACCGCACCATGTCCCAGCCGTACGGCGCCCCTCAGCAGCAGCCGGGTCCGGCGCAGCCGGCGGTGGGCGTGAACCTGAACCTCATCCTGCCGCTGGTCGCGGCAGGCCTGGCGCTGATCGCCTACCTGCTCGCGTTCGCCGACGACGTGCCGTCGTCGGAGTACCTGTACGCGGCGGGCATCCTGGCCGGCCTGTCGGTGCTGCCGAAGGCGCCCAAGGGCCTGCTGTACGCGGCGGTCCCCTTCGCGCTGATCCCCACGCTGGGGCTGCTCCAGGGCCTGATCACCACCGAGGGCGACGTCCAGGGCATGCAGATCGTGCTGCTGATCGTCTCGCTGCTGCTCGCGGCGGCCGTCGTGATGAGCCTGCTGCTGGAGACCGGGATCGTGAAGCTCCAGCCGAAGGCCGCGAACGTCTACGGCCAGCCGGGCGGCTGGAACCCGCAGTCCGGTGGGTTCCCGCAGCCGGGCCAGCAGCCGCAGCAGTTCGGCCCGCCGTCCGGCCAGTTCGGCCAGCCGGTCGCGCCGCAGCAGGGCCAGCAGCCGGGCCAGCCGCAGCCGACGTCGTACATGCCGCAGCCGGGCCAGTTCGGCCAGCCCGCGCCGCAGCCGGGCCAGCAGCCCGGCCAGGGCACCCCGCCCGGCGGGTTCGGCGGTCCCCAGCAGGGCTGAAGTCACGCCGTGAGAGGGGTGGCACCGGTGATCCGGTGCCACCCCTCTTCTCGTGTCCGGCGTGCCGCGCCCGAACGGCCCATCGCGACTGAGACAGTGGGAGGATGTCGGTGCAGCAAACGACTTCGCACGGCGTCGTGACGGACTCCGTCCGGCCGCCCGAGTTCTCCCGCGCCGAACGGCTGCGGGTGCTCACGATGACCGCCGTCGGGTCGGTGGTCGTCGGCTACGCCGCCGTCGCCGCGCTCCTCGCGCTGGTCTCCTCGACCGCCGCGCACGCGTCGTTCTCCACCACGGGCGTGCTCACCGCCGCCGCGCCGGGCTGGCTCGTCGCGCACCACGTGCCGCTGCGCTTCGACGGCGGGCAGCTCGGCCTGCTGCCGTTGCTGCCGACGGCGCTGGTGATGCTGCTGGTGTACCGGGCGGCGGCGAGCGCGGCCGACCGGTTGGGGCTGTTCGAGCCGTTGCAGGCACGGTCGGTGGTGTTCGGCATCGCGGGCACGCACGCCGTGGTCGGTGGCGTGATCGCGTTCCTGATGGGCGAGGACGGCCCGGTGCGCGGGACGCCCGCGGTGGCGTTCTTCGGCTGCGCGGCGGTGTCCGGGGTGGCGGCGGTCGCCGGCGTGGCGCAGCGGTGCGGCCTGGTGGAGGTCGTGTTCGAGCGGATCGACCCGGTGGCGCGGCGCGGGCTGCGGGCGGGCGCGTCGGCGTTGTTCGCGCTGGCCGCCGCGGGCGCGTCGGTGCTGGCGCTGGGCCTGGTGTTCTCCTGGTCCACCACCGCCGTGCTGTTCGACCAGACCGGCGGCACCATCGGCACCGGACTCGGCATCTGGCTGCTGTGCCTCGCGTACCTGCCGAACGCGGTCGTCGGCGCGCTGTCGTACGTCGTCGGCTCGGGGTTCTCGATCGGCTCGGTGGTCGTCGGACCGCTGGAGTTCGCCGGCGGTCCCGTGCCCGCCGTGCCGCTGCTGGCCGCGTTGCCCGAGGAGCAGTTGGGCTACCTGCCGCTGGTGCTGGTGCTGCCCGGTGCGGTCGGCGTGCTGGTCGGGTGGTCGCTGCGCGACGCCGCCGAGACGCCCCGGTCGCGGCTGCGCGCGGTGCTCGTCGCGGCCGTCACGGCGGGCGTGGGCGTGCTGGTGCTGGCCGCGATCTCCGGTGGCGCGCTGGGCAACGGGGTGTTCAACCCGGTGACGATCCCGGCCGGGCTGCTGGCCGTGCTGACCGTGGGCTGGCTCACCGTGCCGGGTGGCATCGTGGCCTGGTTCGCGGGCGCCCGGCCGCCTCGCGTGGTGGAGCCGGAGGTGCCGGCGGTCGCCGACGTTGAGGACGTCGAGGAGTCCGCGGACTTGGCGGACTCGGCCGACTCGGCTGACTCGGCTGGCTCCGCGGAGGACTTCACCGAGGACGACGACTACGACGAGTACGAGGACGAACTCGAGTACGACGACGAAGCGGAAGAGCTGGAAGACGAGGCCCAGGAAGAAGAGGAAGACGAGGCCCAGGAAGAAGAGGAAGACGAGGACGACGGCGAGGAGTACGACCACGACCTCGACGAGTACGACGACCTCGAGGAGTTCGAGGACGAGGTGGCCGACGCCGACGAACCCGTCGACGGCGACGGTGTCGACGGCGATGACGTCGACGGCTCGGCGGACTCCTCCGGCGCGGCTGACCCGGATGACCCGGACCTGGCCGACAAGCCCCGGTAGGCAACGCATAGGCTGCGCCTGAGCTGCTGTGACAGTCCCCAGCAAGGAGAGCACGCTGAGCGCCGCGACCACACTCCGGCTTCCCGTCCCCGCCAGGGTCGTCGTCCTCGTCTCCGGTTCCGGCACCCTGCTCCAGGCGCTGCTGGACGCGGCGGCCGACCCCGGATACCCGGTCGAGGTGGTCGCCGTCGGCGCGGACCGCGACGGCATCGAGGGCCTGAGCCGCGCCGAGCGCGCCGGCGTCCCCGGCTTCGCGGTCAAGCTGCGCGACCACGCCGACCGCGCCGCGTGGGACACCGCCCTGGCCGACGCCGTCGAGGCGCACCGGCCCGACCTGGTCGTCTCCGCCGGGTTCATGAAGATCCTCGGACCCGCCTTCCTGGCCCGCTTCGGCGGTCGGATGGTCAACACCCACCCCGCGCTGCTGCCCGCCTTCCCCGGCGCGCACGGCGTCCGCGACGCCGTCGACTACGGCGTGAAGGTGACCGGCGCGACCGTGCACCTCGTGGACGGTGGTGTGGACACCGGGCCGATCCTGGCCCAGGAGGCGGTCGTCGTCGCCGATGACGACGACGTCGAAAGCCTGCACGAGCGCATCAAGGTGGTGGAGCGGCGGCTGCTGGTCGACGTGGTCGCCCGCCTGGCCCGCGAGGGCTGCACCGTGAACGGACGAAAGGTGAGCATCCCGTGACCACTCCTGCCGAGAGGCGACCGGTTCGTCGGGCCCTGATCGGGGTGTCCGACAAGTCGGGGCTGCTGGAACTGGCCAACGGCCTGCACGCGGCCGGGGTCGAGATCGTCTCCACCGGCGGCACGGCGCGCACGCTGGCCGACGCGGGCGTGCCGGTCACCCCGGTCGAGCAGGTCACCGGGTTCCCGGAGGTGCTGGACGGCCGCGTGAAGACGCTGCACCCCGGCGTCCACGCGGGCCTGCTCGCCGACACCCGGCGCGACGCGCACGTGGAGACGCTGCGCGAGCTGGGCATCGAGCCGTTCGACCTGCTCGTGGTGAACCTGTACCCGTTCACCCAGACGGTGGCCTCGGGCGCGTCGGCCGACGAGTGCGTCGAGCAGATCGACATCGGCGGGCCGGCGATGGTGCGGGCGTCGGCGAAGAACCACGCCAGCGTCGCCGTCGTCGTGGACCCGTCGCGGTACTCGTGGGTGTTGGAGCAGGTCGACGCCGGCGGGTTCACCCTGGCGGACCGGCAGCGGCTGGCCGTGGACGCGTTCCGGCACACCGCGTCCTACGACGTGGCCGTGGCGTCGTGGCTGGGCAGCGCGGTCGCGCCGGACGACGAGGGCTCCGGCTTCCCCGGCTGGGTCGGCGCGACGTGGGACCGCAAGCAGGTGCTGCGGTACGGCGAGAACCCGCACCAGCGGGCGGCGCTGTACACGCGGGGTGACGGGCGTTCCGGGCTGGCGACGGCGGAGCAGCTGCACGGCAAGGAGATGTCCTACAACAACTTCGTCGACGCGGACGCGGCGTGGCGCGCGGCGTGGGACCACGAGCTGCCGTGCGTGGCGATCATCAAGCACGCCAACCCGTGCGGCATCGCGGTGTCCCGTGTGGACGGTCCCGGTGCGATCGCCGAGGCGCACCGCAACGCGCACGCGTGCGACCCGGTGAGCGCGTTCGGCGGCGTGATCGCGGCGAACCGCGAGGTCACCGTCGAGATGGCGGAGCAGGTCGCGGAGATCTTCACCGAGGTCGTCATCGCGCCGTCCTACGCCGACGGCGCGGTGGACGTGCTGACGCGCAAGAAGAACATCCGCATCCTGGTCGCGCCGGAGCCGACGCGGGGCGGGGCGGAGATGCGCGCGGTGTCCGGCGGGCTGCTGCTGCAGACCGTGGACACGATCGAGGCCGAGGGCGACGACCCGACCAAGTGGACGTTGGCGTGCGGCACGCCGTTGGACGAGGAAGGCCTGGCCGACCTGGCGTTCGTGTGGCGGGCGTGCCGCGCGGTGAAGTCGAACGCGATCCTGCTGGCGTCCGGCGGCGCGACCGTCGGTGCGGGCATGGGTCAGGTCAACCGGGTCGACGCGGCACGGCTGGCGGTCGCCCGTGCGGGTGAGCGGGCGCGGGGTTCGGTGGCGGCGTCGGACGCGTTCTTCCCGTTCCCGGACGGGCTGGAGGTGCTGCTGGAGGCCGGTGTGCGTGCCGTCGTGCAGCCCGGCGGGTCCGTGCGTGACGCCGAGGTGATCGCGGCGGCCGAGGCGGCCGGCGCGACCGTGTACCTGACCGGGACGCGCCACTTCGCGCACTGAGTGCTCGGGGAGGGCTCCTCGTCCGCGTTCATGCGCGTTCATGCGCGTTCATGCGCGTTCGTGCGCGTTCGTGCGCGGGATGAGGAGCCCCCTCCCGGCTCACTGCTCCTTCGCGACCAGTTCCTCGGCCGTCCTGCGGACCACTGCCTCCGCGTCGGCCGGCGGCATCGGTGAATCGCCCAGGACGCCCTTCTCTCGGCCCGAGTACGTGATGTTCCAGACCACGTCGTCCTTGCGCACGACCACCTTCACGTCGAGCGTGTCGCGTGGCGTCGGCTCGATGATGATCAGCGCCTCGTCGCCGAGGCCGTCCACCGCTTGGTCTGCAGGCCCTTGGCGAACCCGACCGCGTCGTTGTAGTTGCTAGGACGACGACGGCGACCACGATGCCGGTGACCACCCCGTTGCGGCTCTTCTTGGGCTGGTGCCCGGGCGCCCCGTACGCGGGCGACCCGAGCCCCTGCGTCCCGTGCCCTTGCGCCACGTGTCCCTGAGCCGCGGGCCCAGGCCGGCCCGTCCCCGCCGCTCCTGCCCACGATCCTGGTTGGACTGGCGCCTGCGGTGGGTAACCGAGTGGCGCGGAGGCGGGCTGTCCGCTGTGGCCGAAGCCGCTGGGCCGATGCGCCTGCTGGTGCGGTGGCTGCTGGTGCGGTGGCTGTTGGTGCTGCTGGGGCCGGTTCTGAGGTGTGTTCACGGTTCCCCGTGGTTGCCGGTGTGTCGGGGGCAGCGTGCCTGCCCTGATCCGGAAGCCACTCGATCGGGGACGTGTCCGGCATTGACACCGGGTGGCTCCCTCGGGATAAGATCACAGCGTCGTTCGAACAGATGTTCGATGTTCGACAGACAGGTCGCCGACTTCCCACGGCGATCCGCGCACAGGGGTGCGCGCGGATCAGTGGTGAGGAGGGTGGGTGTCCAGGTCGGCAACGGCGACGCTGACCGCGCTCGGGGTAGGCGCGGCGGGCGAGCTGACCACGGCACTTGCCCGGACTCTGCCGGTTCGCGGGGAACTGGCGGAGCTCCTCCCGTGGGGCGGCCTGCGGCGGGGCAGCACGGTGTCGGTGCGTGGTTCGACATCGTTGCTGCTCGCGCTGGTGGCTGAGGCGACAGCGGAAGGGTGCTGGGCGGCCGTTGTCGGTCTGCCGCGGTGTGGGGCACTCGCGGCGGCCGAACTTGGGGTGGCCGTCCATCGGCTCGCTCTGGTCCCTCGTCCTGGGAGGGGCCAGAGCGAGGTCGAGAAGACCGTGGCGGCGCTGCTCGACGGCTTCGACCTGGTAGTGGTGGCCACTCCGGTCACCGAGGCGACCTCGCGCAAGCTCTCCGCCCGAGCCCGCAACCGCAAAGCCGTCCTGCTGCCGTTCGCCGTCTCCTGGCCGGGCGCCGACGTGGAGCTGACGGCCACCTCAGGCCACTGGACAGGTCTGCACGCGGGCCACGGCGTCCTCTCCGCCCGGACCGTGGCAGTCCAGGCAACCGGCCGCGGCGCCGCCGCAAGGCCAAGGAAAGCCACCCTGTCCCTACCCACCCCGAACGGCCCAACCCCACCGCGCCGCAGCGCGCCGATCCCGACGCCCACCAGCGCACCGTCCACACCACCCGGCACCACTCCGACCGCAACCCCTGACGGCGGCGGCCTCACCGCAATCCACACCGGCGAACCGCCAACACCCCCAACCCGACCAGCCCTAACCCCAGTCCTCCCTCCAACCCCACCGGCAACCGCAGCGCGGCCTCCGGCGCGGGCCGAACCCCCGCCCCGGCCGCCTGCCCCGCCCTCGGCCCTGCCTCCGGCTGCAGCCCCGGCCCCGGCGCGGGCCGAACCCCCGCCTTCGGCTTCAGCCACGGCCCAGGCCCCGCCCTCGGCTCTGGTCCCGGCCCAGGCCCCGCCCTCGGCTCTGGTCCCGGCGCTGGCCCAGGCCCAGGCCTCGGCCCTGGCCCTGGCCCCGGCTCTGGTCCCGGTGCCGGTGCCGGCTCTGGCCCCGGCTTCGGCTCTGGCCCTGGCCCCGGCTTCGAATCTGGCTGCGGTGTTGGCTTCGGCTCCGGCTTCAGCCCTAACCCCGCCCTCGCGCCGGCCTCCGGTTCTGACCCTGGCCCAACCTGCGGCGGGGGCTGTGGCAGCGGACTGGGCTCCGACTTGGGCCTCGGAAGCAGCTCCGGTCCCGGACCTGGCCTCTGCATCCGCGCTGAACCTGGTTTTTGGGCCGGTGTCGGTGTCGGTGTCGGTTCCGGGCGCGGGTGCTGGTGTGGGCGCGGATATGGGTGCCGGCGCGGGAGTGGGCGTGGCGGCGGCTTCGCTCCCGGTTGAGGTGGTGTGAGCGGTGGGGTCTCGGTACACGCTTGCCGTTTGGTGTCCTGACTGGCCGGTGGTGGCGGCTTCCGCGGAGGCCGCGTTGCAGCCGCACGTGCCTGCCGCGGTCGTCAGGTCGGGTGAGGTCGTGGCCTGTTCGGCGGTCGCGCGGGCCGAAGGGGTGCGGCGGGGGATGCGTCGGCGGGCGGCGCAGGGGCAGTGCCCCGAGCTGGTCGTCTTCGACTACGACGAGGTGCGTGACGCCCGCTTCTTCGAGCCGGTCGCGGCGGCGGTGGAGGAGTTGGCGCCGGGCATCGAGGTGGTCCGGCCGGGACTGGTGGTCGTCGCGGCGCGAGGTCCGGTCGGCTACTACGGGTCCGCCGAGCAGGCCGCCGAGCGCCTGGTCGACCACGTGGCGGTGCGTGCCGAGGTCGAGGCGCAGATCGGTTTCGCCGACGGGCTGTTCGCGGCGACCCTCGCGGCGCACCGCGGGCTGATCGTGCCGCCCGGCAAGACGCGAGAATTCCTCGCACCGCTGGGCATCCACGTGCTGGACCAGCCCGCCGAGGGCCGTGCCGAACGGGCGGAACTGGTCGACCTGCTGCGCCGTCTCGGCCTGCGCACCCTCGGCGCGTTCGCCGCCGTCCCCGAACGGGACGTCGCCACCCGCTTCGGCCGCCAGGCCGTGCTGGCGCACCGGCTGGCCGCCGGGCTGGAGGAACGGCCACGTTCACGTCGCAAGCCACCGCCCGAGTTGTCGGTGACCCAGCACTTCGACCCGCCGGTCGACCGGGTGGACTCGGCGGCCTTCGCGGCCAAGGGCCTCGCCGAACGCCTGCACACCGGCCTCGCCGATCGCGGCCTCGCGTGCACGCGCCTCGGCATCCGGGCCACCACCGAGAACGGCGAGGAACTGCGCCGGGTGTGGCGCTGCGCCGACCCGCTCACCCCGCAGGGCATCGCGGACCGGGTCCGCTGGCAGCTCGACGGCTGGCTCACCCGCGCCCGCCTCACCTCCGGCATCCACGTGCTCCAGCTCGACCCGGAAGAAGTGGTCGACGCCACCGCGCTGCAACTCGGCCTGTGGCCGGGGGCCGGACAGGACCAGGGCGAGGCCGCCGAACGCGCGGCGCGCGCGATGGTGCACGTCCAAGGTCTGCTCGGACCGGACGCCGTGCTCACGCCCGTGCTCGGCGGTGGTCGTGGCCCCGTCGAACGGGTGCGGCTGGTGCCGTGGGGCGACGAACGCACCCCGGCGGCCGACCCGGACCAGCCGTGGCCGGGGCAGCTGCCCGCGCCGTCGCCGGCGACGGTGTTCGCGGAGCCCGAGCCGGTGGCGCTGTTGGACGAGTCCGGCGCGGACGTCGTGGTCACCGGCTACGCCGAGCTGGTCGTCCCGCCGCACCGGATCGTGCACGGCGGCCAGGCCCGGCGGGTCGTGGCGTGGTCGGGGCCGTGGCCGGTGGACGAACGCTGGTGGGACAAGGACGCCGCGATGCGCGGGGCACGGCTGCAAGTGCTGGGTACCGCGCCGGACGGTGGGGAACTGGCCTTCCTGCTGATCCGCGCGGGCGGGAAATGGTCGGTGGAAGGGGTGTACGACTGATGAGCGGTGACTTCTCCGAACGCGACGACCGCGGTGGACGTGACGACAGCGGCTTGGCTGGCTGGTTCGACGCCTGGTTGAACGACCGGGTGGACGGCCGGCCTCACAGCCAGGCGGCCGGCCAGGCTCGCGATCGCGCGGACAGGCAGGTGGACGGTGGAGCGGATGACTGGTCCGCCCGCCGCGAGGTGCCCGGACAACGCGGCGGCGGCGGCGAACCGGCCTACCCGGCGAGCTTCGGCTGGACGCCACCCTCGATCACACGACCGACCTCGCAGCCCTGGCAGGCGCCGGCGACCCCGCCGGGTTCGCTCCCGCCGCACTCGGCGGCTCAGTCGGGTTCGCCGGCCCTCCCGGGCGGTTCGCTTCCGGCGATCTCGTCGGAGGCGGTGCCCAGGGCCGAGGCGGTGTCCGGGGCCGGGGCGGTGTCCGAGGCGGTGTCCGGGGCTGGGGTGGTGTTCGGGGCGGCGGTGTCGTCGGTGTTGATCCCGTTGCCGCGCCGTGCGGGGGATGACTTGATCTGATGGGCTGGAACAACCCTCCTGTCCGCTGGTCGGATCTGGAACGCGCGCTCTCCGGGAAGCCTCAAACGCCTGACGGCGGCGACAGCCCGGCGTGGACGCGTCACCGCGACCGCTACGAGGCGCCGACCGACTTCGCGGTCAAGGTCGACGAGTTGGGTGCGACCCGCTCCCGCGTCCCGTACGTCGAGTTGCACTGCCACTCCAACTTCAGCTTCCTCGACGGCGCGAGCCACCCGGAAGAGCTGGTGGAGACGGCGCAGCAGCTCGGGCTGGACGGCGTGGCGTTGACCGACCACGACGGCATGTACGGCGTGGTGCGGTTCGCCGAGGCCGCCAAGGAACTCGGCGTGCGCACGGTGTTCGGCACCGAGCTGAGCCTCGGCCTGTCGGCGCCGCAGAACGGCGTGCCCGACCCGGAAGGCGAGCACCTGCTCCTCCTGGCCACCAACCGCGACGGCTACCACGCGCTGTGTCGCACGGTCACCACCGGTCAGCTCGCGGACGGCAGCGAGAAGGGACGGCCGGTCTACCACCTGGACGAGGTCGTCGCGGACACGCGGGACGACTGCGTCGTGCTCACCGGCTGCCGCAAGGGCGCGGTGCGCCGGGCGTTGGCGCGCGAGGGTCCGGAGGCGGCGTTCGCCCAGCTGCGCAGGCTGGTCGACCTGTACGGCCCGGACCGGGTGTTCGTGGAGCTGACCGACCACGGCTACCCCGAGGACGGCCCGCGCAACGACCTGCTGTGGGCGATGGCGCACGACCTGCGGTTGCCGACCGTGGCGACCAACGCCGTGCACTATGCCGTGCCCGCGCGCGGCCGGTTGGCCGCGGCGATGGCGGCGGTGCGGGCGCGCCGCAGCCTGGACGAGATGACCGGTTGGTTGCCGCCCGGCCGCACCGCGTGCCTGCGGTCGGGTGACGAGATGGCTCGCCGCTTCGCCCGGTTCCCCGGCGTCGTGCACCGCGCGGCCGTGCTCGGCATGCAGTGCCAGTTCGACCTGAAGCTCATCGCACCGCAACTCCCGCCGTTCCCCGTGCCACCGGGGAAGGACGAGAACAGCCATCTCCGCGAGCTGACCTACGCGGGCGCGGCCCGTCGCTACCGCTCGATCGGCGAGAACCCCAGGGCGTACCGGCAGATCGAGCACGAGCTGAAGATCATCGAGGAGCTGAACTTCCCCGGCTACTTCCTCGTGGTGCACGACATCGTGGACTTCTGCCGACGCAACGACATCCTCTGCCAGGGTCGCGGCTCGGCCGCGAACTCCGCGGTCTGCTACGCGCTGGGCATCACGAACGTCGACGCGGTCCGCTTCGACCTCCTCTTCGAACGGTTCCTGGCCCCGGCCCGCGACGGTCCTCCCGATATCGACCTCGACATCGAGTCCGACCGCCGCGAGGAGGTCATCCAGTACGTCTACGGCAAGTACGGGCGACGGCACGCCGCGCAGGTGGCCAACGTCATCACCTACCGCGGCCGGTCGGCGGTCCGGGACGTGGCGCGGGCGCTCGGCTACTCCGTCGGCCAGCAGGACGCGTGGAGCAAGCAGATCGACCGCTGGGGTCCACTGAGGTCCACAGTGGACGAACCGGGCATACCGCGTCCGGTGTTGGAGCTGGCCGCCGAGCTGGAGAACTTCCCGCGCCACCTGGGCATCCACTCCGGCGGCATGGTCATCTGCGACCGGCCGGTCAGCGAGGTGTGCCCGGTGGAGAAGGGCCGGATGACCGACCGCACGGTGTTGCAGTGGGACAAGGACGATTGCGCCTCCATCGGGTTGGTGAAGTTCGACCTGCTGGGCCTGGGCATGCTCTCCGCTCTGCACTACGCCATCGACCTGGTGCGCGAGCACGAGGGCGTCGACGTCGACATCGGCGACCTCGACCTGGAGGACCAGCGCGTCTACGAGATGTTGCAGCGCGCCGACTCCGTCGGGGTGTTCCAGGTGGAGAGCCGCGCCCAGATGGCCACCCTGCCCCGCCTCAAACCGCGGACGTTCTACGACCTGGTGGTCGAGGTGGCACTGATCCGCCCCGGCCCGATCCAGGGCGGTTCGGTGCACCCCTACATCCGTCGCCGCAACGGCCGGGAGAAGTGGGACTTCGACCACCCGTTGCTGGCGGGCGCGTTGAAGAAGACCCTCGGCGTGCCGCTGTTCCAGGAACAGCTCATGCAGATCGCCGTCGACGTGGCCGACTTCAGCCCCGCCGAGGCCGACGAACTGCGCCGAGCCATGGGCGCCAAACGCTCGACGCACCGCATGGAACGCCTCCGGGAACGCTTCTACGAGGGTGCCAAGGCCAACGGCGTCGGGCAGGAACTGGCCGAGCGGATCTACGCGAAGTTGTTGGCGTTCGCCAATTTCGGCTTCCCGGAGAGCCACGCGCTCAGCTTCGCGCACCTCGTGTTCGTCAGCGCCTGGTTCAAGCTCTACCACCCGGCCGCGTTCTGCGCGGCCCTGCTGCGTGCTCAGCCCATGGGCTTCTACTCCCCTCAATCACTCGTCGCCGACGCCCGCCGCCACGGCGTGCGCGTGCTCGGACCTGATGTGAACGCCAGCCTCGCGCACGCCACCCTCGAACTGGTTGACGGCGAGCAGGCCGTGCGCATCGGTCTCGGCGGTATTCGGACCATCGGTCAGAAGGTCGCCGAAACCGTGGTGGAGCGACGGGAATCGGGATCGGGCCCGTTCCGCGACATGGCCGACTTCGGCGCCCGGGTCCGCCTGACCACCCCGCAGGTCGAAGCCATGGCCACCGCGGGCGCGTTCGGCTGCTTCGGCATCGACCGGCGTGCCGCGCTGTGGTCGGCGGGAGCCGTGGCGAAGATCCGCCCCGACCGCCTGCCCGGCACCGTGGTCGGCACCGACGCCCCCGCCCTGCCCGGGATGGACGAGGTCGAACTCGCCGTCGCCGACGTCTGGGCGATGGGCCTGTCGCCGGACAGCTTCCCGACCGAGTTCGTGCGCGAGCGCCTGACCAGCCTCGGCGCCCTGGCGACCGCTGACCTGGCCAAGGTGCCCAACGGCACCAAGGTGCTGATCGGCGGCGCCGTCACCCACCGCCAACGCCCCGCCACCGCCGGCGGCGTCACGTTCCTCAACATCGAGGACGAGACCGGCATGGTCAACGTCGTCTGCACGACCGGCCTGTGGGCACGCTACCGCCGGGTTGCCCGGTCGAGCCCTGCGCTGCTCGTGCGGGGCGTGGTCGAGTCGGCGGAAGGGGTGATCAGCATTCGTGCGGAGCGGTTGCAGCACTTGGACCTGCGCATACCTTCCCGGTCCCGGGATTTCCGGTGAGTCGGTCGCGCGTGCCGCGTCGTCGTGGGGGTGGCGAAGACGCGGGTGGGCGGGCGTTGGGACGTTGTGGCGGAGTGGGTAGTGGGACGCGCCGGAGGTCCGTGGTGGGGCGGAGGTGTGCGTTCCGGCGTTGGCGGGGCGCGCCCTGTCTTCGTGAGGCAGGCGAAGACGCGGGTAGGGCGGAGGTCCGGCACACCAGTGGTGGCTGGGTTGGGTTGTCGCGGTGGCGCCGGCGGTGAGCGATTTGGGCGTGATTGGCTGCGGAGGTCAGGCGGTGTCCGCCTTGGCGTAGGTGGTGAAGACGACGCCAGTGTCGAAGGTTCGGGTCGACGCCTTGGCGAACCGGGCGGTCGGGAAGTCGCCGGCGAACAAGGGGATGCCCTTGCCGAGCACGATCGGGTGGATTTTCAGGACCAGTTCGTCGATCTCGGGGAGCAGGGCGGCGGCCAGCCTGCCGCCTCCGCACAGCCAGATACCCAGGCCGGACTCCGCTTTCAGCTCGCGCACCTTCGCCAGCGGATCGGCGACGACCTCCACGTCGTCGGGGGTGGTGCTGAGGCGGCTCGACGCGACGAATTGGCGTAGATGTGGGTACGGGCTCGGCCGGCCGCCCGGGACTTGATAGGTCGCCCTGCCCATGAAGATCGTGTCGAAGGTGCGGTTCGGTGCGTCGATGCCCATGGCCTCGCGCATCTGGACGGGCAGGGTGTCGGGGTACTCCTCGATGAGGGCGGTCATGTGGTCGCCCTCGAACAGGAAGTCGCCGAAGCCGCCCTTCGGGTCGGCGATGAAGCCGTCGAGCGAGGTGGCGACGAAGTAGGTCAGGGTTCGCATGGGAGGGGTTCCTCTCTTGGTTGGACCACTCCGACTGTAGTACTATGGTCGTAGTGGTTGTCAAGGAGGATCTATGACGAGTAACCCGACCAGGCGTACGGCGCTGGTCAACGCGGCGATCGAGGTGCTGGCGCGCGAGGGTGCGCGGGGGTTGACGTTCCGCGCCGTCGACCAGGAGGCGGGCGTGCCCAACGGCACCTCGTCGAACTACTTCGCCAACCGCGACGACCTGCTGCGACAGGTCGGGGAGCACGTGCACGTCCGGCTCACGCCCGACGCGCGGCGGCTGGCGGAGACGATGGCCGCGCCGAAGGACAAGACCCTGGTCGAACGGCTGCTGCACGAGCTGCTGGAACGGCTCCAGACCGACCGGACGGGCTACCTGGCGCTGCTGGAGCTGCGGCTGGAGGCGAC
Source organism: Saccharothrix hoggarensis (assembly GCF_042678885.1). GTDB lineage: Bacteria > Actinomycetota > Actinomycetes > Mycobacteriales > Pseudonocardiaceae > Actinosynnema > Actinosynnema hoggarensis. Next base: position 6,874 of record NZ_JBHTLK010000107.1, on the reverse strand, counting down.
CCGGCGGCCGGAGCTGCGGGCCGCGCTGACCAAGACGATCAGCGAGAACCTGGAGGAGAACGTCCGCTTCCACCTGGACGCGGGTCTACCCGGCGACCGGACCACGGTGGTGTCGCTCTACCTGGCGATGAGCGGGCTGATGACCGAGCACCTGACCCTGCCCGGTGTGCTCCCGGAGGAGGAGATGACGCATGTGATCAAGGCGCTGGTCGACCGCACCTGAGCCCCGCCGGGGCGTGAAGTCGTGACCGGGCGCGGGTCGGCGACGAGGCGGTGGTCGGCGACGGGATGCCGGGCGCGGTGAGGCGGCGGTCGGGACGGGACGCCCGGCGCGATGAAGGGGTGGTCGGGACGGGACGCCCGGCGCGGCGAGGCGAGGCGGCGGTCGGGCCGAGGCGCTGGTGTGGGTCGGCGAACGTCCGGGCGAAGTGGCGGGTCAGCGGTCCAGCGGGCCGCCGATGATGGTCATCGCCACCACGATCACCGAGAAGCCCAACCCGCTGTACAGCAGCGCGTCGACGCTCCGGCTCCGGATCGCGATCAGCCCCGCCTGCTCGTCGGTCACGAGCACCCGGAGCAGCGCCGCGATCAGCAGCGCGGCGCCGATCAGCACCGCGCCCTGACGCCAGTGGTACTGCACGATCCGCAGGAGGCCCAGCACGACGACACCCAGCACCAGCGCGAACGGCAGGTGCCGCCCCGCCGCGGACCGCCAGCGCTGCTCCGGCAACAACTCCACCGCTTCCGCCTCAGGCCGTCGCGAGAGTGCGCTCGGCCGCCTCGACCGTGTTGGTCAGCAGCATCGCAATGGTCATCGGACCCGCGCCACCCGGGATCGGGGCCAGGAACCCCGCCACCTCGGCCACGGACGGGTGAACGTCGCCCACCAGTCCGGCCTCGGTCCGGGTGATGCCGACGTCGACCACGGCCGCACCGGGCTTCACCATGTCCGCCGTGATCAGGCCGGGGCTGCCCGCGCCCGCGATCACGATGTCCGCCCGCCGCACCTCGGCAGCCAGGTCCTTGGTGCCGGTGTGGCACAACGTCACGGTGGCGTTCTCGGTGCGCCGGGTCAGCAGCAGCCCGATCGGCCGGCCGACCGTCACGCCGCGACCGACCACGGTCACGTTCGCGCCGGCCAGCGGCACGTCGTAGCGGCGCAGCAGCTCCACCACGCCGCGCGGCGTGGCGGGCAGCGGGCCCTCGCCGCCGAGCACGAGCTTGCCCAGGTTGACGGGGTGCAGGCCGTCGCCGTCCTTGCGCGGGTCGATCCGCTCCAGGATCGGGTTCGGGTCGAGGTGCTTGGGCAGCGGCAGCTGCACGATGTACGCGGTGCACGCCGGGTCGGCGTTCAGCTCGTCGATGACCTCTTCGAGCTGCTCCTGCGTGATGTCCGCGGGCAGGTCGCGCCGGATCGAGGTGATGCCGACCTTGGCGCACGCCAGGTGCTTGCCGCGCACGTACGAGTGCGACCCGGGGTCGTCACCGACCAGCACGGTGGCCAGGCCCGGGGTCACCCCCCGCTCGCCCAGCGCGGCGACGCGCGCGCGCAGGTCTTCGAAGATCGCGTCCCGGGTGGCCCTGCCGTTGAGGATCGTCGCAGTCACGTGCCTCATCCTCTCATCACCGGCGTCGGGCCCCGCAGTCAACGTCGCCGGGGCCGGGCCGCGACCACCACCGCGAGCAGCGTCAACGCCGTGCCGACGACGGTCGCCGGCGACAGACGCTCACCGGCGGCGGGAGCGATCACGTCCACCGCGAGGGCGCCGACGAGCTGCCCGGCCACCTGGCACAGCCCCACCAGCAGCACGCCCAGCCGCCTCACCGCCAGCACCGCCGTGCCGATGGTCACGACGCCCAGCGCCCCGCCCGCGTAGAGCCACGGCTCGCTCGGCGCGGTGGACGGCAGCCCGCGCAGCGCCACGTCCACCGCGCACACGACGAGCAGCACGACCGTCCCGACGCCGAAGTTGACCAACGTGGTCACGCGGGTGCTCTGCGCCGCCTCCCGGACCAGCCCGTTCACGGCCTGCTGCCAGCCCAACCCGATCCCGGCCACGGCGGGCAGCAGCGCGAGCCACAACGCGGACGGGTCGCCCACCTCGTCCGACACCGCCACGGCGACCGCCACCACGGCCAACGCCGCGCCCGCCACCCGCGGCCCGGTCAACGGCACCCGACCGGCCGGCCCGACCCCCGCCCGGTCCACCGCCAAGCTGCTCACGGCCTGCGCGCCGACGACCGCCACGGTGAACACGGCCACGCCGAGCGCCGTGATCGTCAACCCCTGCGTGGCCACGAAGAACGCCCCGCTCGCCCCGCCGACGCACTGCCACCAGCGGATGCGCCCGGCGCGCAGTGCCGACCGCAGCAGCGCCAGCCCGGCGCGACCGGCGGCCGTCGTCGGCACGCCCAGCGCCAGCAGCGCCATCCCGCCGCCGAACGACACCAGCGCGGCCAGGAACCCGTCACCGAACGCGTGCCCCAGCTCGCCGTTCAACCGCCCCTGGACCGCCAGGAACGCCCCGCCGACGAACGCGACGAGCGCAGCCACGAGCCGCATCCGGTCACCCAACCCGGACGGCCTTCCGATCGCGCACCCGGCTCGCCAGCAGCACGCCGAACAGTGCCGCCGCCGTGCTGGCACCCGCCGCGGCGGCCGGCCCGAAGTGGTCCAGCAACGACCCGGCCAGCGGCAACGCCAACGCCGAACCCGCCGTGGTGAACGTGCCCATCCAGCCGAACGCCTCCGCCTTGCGGTCGTCCGGCGCGAGCCCGCTGATCCGCTGGTTGTTGGCCGCGATGGCCGGCGCGATCGCCATCCCGCCCACCCCCAGCACCAACCCGACCAGCCACACCGACGACGGTTCCAGCACCGGCGGCAGCACCAGCACCAGCGGCGCCACGCCCAGCGCCATCAAGAGCATCCGCCGGGTGAACCGCGGCTGCCCGGTGAGCCCGCCCGCGATCAGCCCGCCGACCGTCGACCCGACGCCCCACACCGCCGTCAGCACCCCGGCGACCGCGGGCGAACCCAGGTCACGCGCCCACGCGATGATCACCATGTCGATCGACACCAGCGACGCCACCAGGCACAACGCCGTCAGCAGCCCGAGCACCAGCGAACCGTCGCGCAGCAACGTCCGCCCGCCGTGCCGCGCCTGGTCCGACACCGGCCGGTCCAGCCCCGCCCGGCGCAGCGCGCCACCGAACCCGAGCGCGCCGAGCACCGCCAGCACGCCGCACATCCACAGCGCGACCTGCGCGTTCCACACCGCCACGACGGTCGCGGCCAGCGCCGGGCCGACGATGTACATGACCTCCTGCATGGACGCCTCGACGGTGAACACGGCCGACTGCGCCGGACCCGTCGCCAGCCTGGGGAAACTCGCCCGGCTCATCGCCGTCACGGGCGGTGTGGACAGGCCCGTCAGGAACGCCACCGCCACGGCCACCGGCCACGTCCCGCTCGGCGTCACCGCGGGCAGCACGCCCAGCACCGCGATGCCCACGCCGTAACCCGACGCCGTGACCAGCAGCAACCGCCCGGCCGGGCTCCGGTCCGCCGCACGCCCGCGCAGCGGCCCCGCCACGCCCATGCCCAACGTCAACGCGCCGCCGACCACCCCCGCCACCGCGTACGAGCCGGTCCAGCCGGCGATCAGGAACGACACCGCCAACGGCGTCGCGGGCAGGTGGATGCGGCCGACCAGGGACCACAGCAGCAGCCACGGCAGGTGGGGGATCGCGGCGAGTTGCCGGTACGGGCGGAGCACGGTGCCACTCTGCCCGCCACCCCCGACAATCCGACGCCGAATATCCGTGGGAACCCTGGCGGCTCCGTTAGCGTCAGCACTTCTGGACGCGCACACGAGGGGACAGCTGTGACCGATCCGACCGGACGACGGGCCGAGCTGGAGGCGCGGAACGCGGCCATGCGCGAGCAGGTCGACTCCCTCCTGACCGAGCTGCAGAAGAAGACCGCCGAACTGCGCGAGACGCAGGCCAAGGCCATGGCGATCACGGCGACGGCGGTGTCCAAGGACGGCTCCGTCCGCGCCACCGTCGACTCCGCCGGCGCGCTCACGTCACTGGAGTTCTCCGCCAACGCCTTCGAGCGCACCACCCCCGACAAGCTGGCCCGGATCGCCACCGAGACCGTGCAGCAGGCCGTCGCCAAGGCGCGGACCGAGCTGAACGAGGTGCTGGCGCCCGCGCAGCAGGGCGCGAGCATCGACCTGTCGGAGATGCTGCCCGGCGTGCCGTCCCTGGCCGACCTCATCCCCAAGCCGCCCGTCGTGCCGCAGACGTCGACGCCGCCGCGCCGGCCCGCGCCACGTCCCGACGATGACGACGGCGACAGCATCATGGACAGGAGTGGCTGGTGACCGGCTTCGACGTCAGTGTTTCCGGCCTGCGCCGCGGCGCAGGGCAGTTCGGCGCGGCGGGTGACTCGCTGGACGGCGTGTTCCAGGCGTTGAACTCGGCGTTGCAGGCCGAGGGGCAGTGCTGGGGCGGTGACGAGTCCGGGCAGGCGTTCGCCAAGCAGTACGTGCCGAACTCCCAGGCGACGTTGGAAGCCTTCACGAACCTCGCGCAGGCCCTCGGCGACATCCGGACCGGCGTGGACCAGACCGCCGACGCGTACGAGGGTTCCGACCAGGGCAACGCGACCGGGATCTCCCGGACTTACTGAGGGGCACTGCGGTGGGTATCGAGATCCCGGGCGAGGTCACGTGGCTCTTCCCGATCGTGGTCGGGCAGAGCTGGCCGGAGGGCGACGAAACGGCGTTACGGCGGATGGCCGACGCCTACCGCACCGCCGCCGAGGGCGTGAAGTCCGTCATCGACGAGGGCAACGGCGCGGCGTCCACCGTGACCGCGAGCCAGACCGGCGAGGCGGCCGAGAGGTTCCAGGAGTACTGGGCGAAGTTCGCCGCGGGTGACGACTCGTACCTGCCCAAGTTGCAGAAGATCTGCGAGCAGTTGGCCGAGAGCTGCGACAACACCGCGCTGGAGGTGGAGTACACCAAGCTGTCGATCATCGCGTCGCTGATCGTGCTGGCGATCGAGATCGCCGCGCTGATCGCCGCGGCGTTCGGCACGTTCGGCGCGTCGACCGCGGGCATCCCGATCGCGCAGCAGGCCACGCGGCTGATCGTGCAGTTCACGTTCCGGCAGCTGATCATCGCGATCCTCAGGGAGGTCGCGATCTCCGTCGGCATCGACGCGGCCATCCAGGCGGTGCAGGTGGCGCGCGGCGACCGGACGTCCTGGGACTGGGGCAAGACCACCGAGGCGGCCGTCTCGGGCGCGGTGTCCGGCGTGGTCGGCGGTGTGTCCGGCGGGCTGAAGTTCGAGGGTGGCGGGCTGGCCGGGCAGGCCGCCGTCGGCGCCACGCGCGGCGCGGTCGAGGGCGCGGTGTCGACGGTCGGCACGGCGGCCGCGATGGGTCAGGACATCTCCGCGCGGGACGTGCTGATGGGCGCGTCGGCCGGCGCCGTGTCGGGCGGGATCGGCGGTGCGAAGGACGGGCTGACCGTCGAGCCGCCGCGGGTGAACGTGGGCGGGCCGGACGGCGGGCCGCCGAACGTGGGGCCTCCGCCGGGCGGTGTTCCCGGTGGTGTGCCGGGTGGTGTTCCGGGCGCGCCGGGCGGTGCGCCGGGTGGCCAGTCCGGGCCGTCGGTGAACCGTGACGGCCTGAACCGGCCCGCCGGGGCGACGTCGACGTCGTCCGTGGCCGCGCCGCCTGCTCCCGGTCCTTCGGTGAGCGCGCCGCCGACGATCGGCGGGGACTCGTCGCCCGGTGGGTCGTCGTCGGGTGGACCGGCTCCTTCTTCTTTTGGCGGCAACACCGGGGGACGTGGTGGCGCTTCGGTGCCGACGTCTCCCGCCGGTGGTGGGACCGGGCCTTCGATCGGCAGCCGGCTCGGCTCGGCTCCCGGTGGAGCGCCTGCCGGTCCCGCCCCGGCGAGTGCTCCGGCTCCGCAGTCCGCGCCCGGTGGGTCGGCTGCTCGGACTTCCGGTGGGTTCCCCGGTGGGATGCCGCCCAGCGGGGTGCCGTCCGGTGGGCCGGTGCCCGGCGGGTCGTCGTTCACGCCGGGGACGGGTGGGTCTTCTTCGCCCAACGGGTTGAGCTCTGCTCCCGGTGGGACGCCTCAGGGTGGGCCTAGTGCTCCTGGGGTTCGGCCGGGTGGGCCGATGCCTGGTGGCGGCGTGCCCCTTGGCGGAATGCCGGGCGGTCCTCTGGGCGGCGGTCCGCTGCCCGGCGGTTCCGCGCCCGGCGGTGCGATGCCCGGTGGAGTCGCGCCTGGCGGGTCCATGCCGGGTGGCGCCGCTGCCGGTGGTGTGCCGGGTGGTTCGGCTTTCGGTGGGTCCACGCCCGGTGGTTCGGTGCCCGGTGGTTCGGTGCCCGGCGGTGGGTTGCCGGGTAGTGGGACGCCTGGTGTCGGGACGTCGGGTGGCGCGGTTCCTGGTGGCGGCCTGCCTGGTCAGGGTGGCGCGGTTCCCGGTGGGTCTACGCCTGGCGGGCCTGTTCCGGGTGGTGCGGTTCCCGGCGGTGCCAGCCCTGGTGGTTCGGTGCCCGGTGGTTCGGCGCCTGGTGGCGTTGCCGCCGGTGGGCCCGCTCCTGGTGGTGCGCACGTTGGCGGGCCTGCCGGTGGTGCGTCGGTTGCCGGCGGTGTGATCGCGGGCGGGGTGCCGGTTGGCGGTGCCGTGGCTGGCGGGTCTGCGCCGGGTGGGTCTGCGCCGGGTGGGCCTGCGTCCGGTGGCTCTGCGCCCGGTGGGTCGGGTTCCAGCGGTGGGCCGGTGTCGGCGGGTGGGTCTGCGCCCGGTGCCGCGACCACGGGTGGTGCGCCTGCGGGTGCGGCGCCCG
>NZ_JBHTLK010000106.1:0-23335 GCF_042678885.1 Saccharothrix hoggarensis | reverse complement strand
GCTCGGCGGACCGCTGCGAGGGCCGCTGGAACTTCGGCTCCCGCGCGCCGGCCGCCGACGCGCCACCGCCGGCGGGCGGGCCGTGGCGCTCCAGCTGCTCCACGCGCTGCAACAGGCCGGACTCCAGGTCACCGACCGAGGGCAGGAGCATCCGCGAGGTCACGAGTTCGAGGAGCAGGCGGGGTGCGGTCGAGCCGCGCATCTCCGTCAACCCCTGGTGCAGGATCTCCGCCCAACGGGTGACGGTCGCGGGCCGGGTCGCGTCACGCTGGGCGAGCATCTTGACGACCTCGTCGTCCGGCGCGGACACCAGGCCGCGCTCCGCCGCGTCCGGCACGGCGTGCAGCAGCACCAGGTCGCGCAGCCGGTCGAGGAGGTCGGAGGCGAACCGGCGCGGGTCGTGCCCGGCCTCGACCAACCGGTCGATCGTGCCGAACACCGCCGAGCCGTCGCCCGCCGCGAGGCCGTCCACGACGTCGTCGATCAGGGCCACGTCCGTCACGCCGAGCAGCGCGATCGCCCGGTCGTAGCGCACCCCCTCGGGGCCCGCGCCGGACAGCAGCTGGTCCATCACCGACTGGGTGTCCCGGGCCGACCCGCCGCCCGCGCGGATGACCAGCGGGAACACGGACGGCTCGACCGCGACGCCCTCGGCGGCGCAGTTGCGCTCCAGCAGCTCCCGCATCGCGCTCGGCGGGATCAGCCGGAACGGGTAGTGGTGCGTGCGCGAGCGGATGGTGGGCAGCACCTTGTCCGGCTCGGTGGTGGCGAAGATGAAGATCAGGTGCTCGGGCGGCTCTTCCACGATCTTCAGCAGGGCGTTGAAGCCCTGCGTGGTGACCATGTGCGCCTCGTCGATGATGAACACCCGGTAGCGGGCCTCGGCGGGCGCGTAGAACGCCTTGTCGCGCAGCTCGCGGGCGTCGTCCACGCCGCCGTGGCTGGCCGCGTCCAGCTCCACGACGTCGACGCTGCCGGGGCCGTTGGGCGCCAGGCCGACGCACGAGTTGCACTCGCCGCACGGGTCGGGCGTGGGGCCGTTCACGCAGTTCAGCGAGCGGGCCAGGATGCGGGCGCTGGACGTCTTGCCGCAGCCGCGCGGCCCGGAGAACAGGTACGCGTGGTTGACCCGGCCGGCGCCGAGGGCGGTGCGCAACGGCTCGGTGACGTGCTCCTGGCCGACCACCTCGCCGAAGGTGGCCGGACGGTACTTGCGGTAGAGGGCGAGCGCCACGTCGGGCACCTTACCGGGAGGGTCCGACAAAGAAGGGGACCCCGTGCACCCACCAGAGCCCGCTTATCCTTGCTGCCTTCCGGCCCTGGGGAGGTTCGCGAGATGTGTGCCGCACGAGGTCCGGTTCCGAGTGTAGCCGGTCGCCCTACCGGCCCTGTCGCCACCCACTCCCGGCACGGGAAACTTTCACTGGATAGTGGCACTAACCGGTGAAGGAGGAACTACATGAGGGCTCTCGTCCTCGCGTGCACCGCCCTGATGCTCGGAGCCACCACCGCGGCCGCCGAACCCGTCCCGCCGCGGCACGCCATCGTCATCTGCCAGTCCGCCAGCTTCTACGGCAACTACAACCACGCCGTCGGTCCCGTCGAGTACAAGCGGACCCTGGCGTACGGCAACAAGATCGGCCACACCCCGGGCGCCCACCCCGTCTACAACGGCTGGGCGGCGAGCATGGACTACGGCCCCAACGACTGGGGCTACATCCGGATCGAGTGCATCGGGGGGTACGACTCGTGGTGAAGGCGACCGCAGCCCTGATCGCCGCGGCCGCCCTGCTCGTCACCGCGAGCCCGGCCCAGGCCGCCAACGGCACCATCGGCGAACGCGAGACCGTGTGCGCCAACGACCTCTACGTCCGCACCGCGCCGAACGACGGCCCGTGGATGGGCACCCTCTACCGGGGCCAGACGTTCCTCGTGAAGGGCCCGAAGTCCGGCAGCTACATCTACGGCTTCGCCTACGGGCACATCAACGCGAACGGCTGGGTGCAGGACGGCTGGTTCTGCTAGGGGTCCGCCCGGTTCCCCGGCCCGTCAGCCCAGCGCCGCGGTGAACAGCGGGACGGCGTGGTCGAGCGCGTAGGCCGTGCCGAGCGACGAGCCGCTGGAGAAGGCGTTGACCAGGTTCTCGTCGTCCAGGACCAGCGCCTTCTCCGGCACCAGCGGGTTGGACCTGATCGCCGACGCGTCACCGCCGATGGGGAACAGGACGGTGAGGTCGGCGTCGAGCAGGTCCAGCCGCTCGGCGGAGATGTCCACGTAGAACGTGCCGGCCGCGAGCGCCTCGACGTCCTGGCGCGGGGTGAAGCCGAGGGCCTTCAGGAAGTCGGCGCGGGCGTCGCCGGACACGTACGCGCCGAACTTTCCGTCGAAGTGCGCGCCGACGACGGCGGTCTTGCCGTCGAACTTCCGGTTGGCGGCGAACTTCGCGTCCAGGTCGGCGATGATCTTCTCGCCCTCGGCCGGCTTGCCCAGGGCCTTCGCGACCAGTTCGACCTGCTGCCGCCACGTCGTGCCGTAGGGGATGACGTCCTTCGGCGCGCCGATCGTGGGCGCGATCCTGGACAGCGTCTCGTGCTTCTTCTCGTCGTTGTCCGACCGGGTGTTGAGGATCAGGTCGGGCTGCAGCGCCGCCACGGCCTCGTAGTCGATCTCCGTGGTGCCGAGCAGCTTCGGCGCCTCGGTGTACAAGTCCTCGGCCCACGGCCCCACGCCCTTGCCGCCGAACCCCAGCCAGTCGCTCGCGCCGACGGGCCGCACGCCCAGGGCGAGCGCCGTCTCCGCGTCGGACCAGCCCAGCGCCACGACCCGCGTCGGCGGCTCCTCGATCGTCACCACCCCGAACCGCGTGTCGACGGTCACCCCGGCCGCGGCCTGCTCGCCCCCACCCGCACCCCCACCGCTTCCGCACGCGGACAGGAGGAGTGCGGACAGGGCGATGACGAGACCACGTTTCATTAGGCAAGGCTAACCGAACCTATTGATCACCGATGCAAGTGCCCCGGCCTACCGGACCGACCACCCGTTTTGGGTGGCGCACGGGGCCTCCGTTAGACTCCGCCACGGAGGATTCGCATAGCGGCCTAGTGCGCACGACTGGAAATCGTGTTGGGTTAACCCCCTCACGGGTTCAAATCCCGTATCCTCCGCGGCTCAGAGCCCCGGCACCGTCAGGTGACCGGGGCTCTGATCGTTCTTCGGGTCCGGCGCAACGCGGGACGTCACCGAACGCGTTTACCGGCTGATCGACCGTGATCACTGGGAGGACGCACATGAGGATCGTCAAGACCGCCGTCGCCGTGGCCGCCTTGGCCGTGGGCCTGTTCGCCGGGCAGGCCGCCGCCACGGGTGAAGTCGTGGCGGGAAACCCGCCGGCGGGCGAAGTCGTCGCGGGAAACCCGCCGGTGGGCGAAGTCGTGGCCGGGACGCCGTCGACCGGCGCGGCCGCGGCGGCCCAGGCGCCGCAGTACACCGCCGTGACGTGGCACGACGTCAACATCCGGATCTGCCCCTCCACGACGTGCGTCCAGGGCCCGGGCGGCCGGATCACGGCACGCACGAGCGTCGGGGTCTTCTGCTGGGTGCACGGCCAGTCGGTCACGGACTTCGGCTACACCAACGACGTCTGGCTGAACGTCGGCAGGGAGGGCGGCGGCACGCTGTGGTCCAGCGCCATCTACTTCGTGGGTGACCAGTACGCCAACCTGCCCGCGTCGGCGGAGTGCACCGACGTCCCGTAGTCCCCCGGCAAGGAGGAGGCCCCCTCGGACTTCGCGTCCGAGGGGGCCTCCGCACTGCTCCGGTCTACGACCTCGGCAGGTGCTCCACGACGTCCTCCAGCTGGAACAGCAGCCGGTCGACGTTCGCGTTGCCGGTGCTCGGGCGCAGCTTCACGACCTGCGGGTCGTGGTCGCTCGCCTGGTCGGCGAACTCCGCGTTGATGTGCACCACGTCGTAGCGGTACCGGGTGATGTTGGCGCTGATCAGGATGTGGTCGAGGGTCTGCGAGTTGCCCTCGAACACGTAGCTGTACCGCTCGTTCGCGGGCAGGGTGTCCATCAGGGCCACCACGTCGCCGCCCGCCGTCAGGGTGTGGACGGCCGGGGAGAACTGGTAGTCGTTGATGTCGCCCGCGATGACCACGTTCGCGCCCCGGTCGACGGCCTTGACCTGGTCCACGAACGCCTTCACCAGCGCGGCCTGCTGGGCCCGCTGCACCTCGGAACCGCGCACGGGCTCCTGGTAGCGGCCGTGCATGGCCTGGTCGCCGCCCTTGGAGTTGAAGTGGTTCGCGACCACGAACACCGTGCGGCCGCGGAACTTGAACTCGCCCACCAGCGGCTTGCGGCTGTTCTCCCACGCCGGGTCGGCGGGGGCGATGCGGCCCGGCGACACCGACAGCGCGGCGCGACCGTGCTGCCGGACGACCGACACGGCGGTCGTGGCGTCGCCGCCCGGGCGGTCCACGAAGGACACCCGGGCCGGGTTGAACAGGAACGCCACCCGGATGTTGCCGCCCGGCTGGCCACCGTCCTGCTTGTTCACGGGGTCGATCTGCCGCCACTGGTAGCGCGGGCCGCCCGCGGCCACGATGGCGTCGGTGAACTTGGCGAACGTCGCGTCGGCCGCCACCGTGCCGTCGTCGGTCGGGCCGTTGTTGTCCTGGATCTCCTCCAGCACCACGACGTCCGGGCTCTTCAGGTTGGTCACCACGGCGGCGGCGAGGCGGTCGAACTTCGCCTGCTCGTTGGTGGCGGCCAGGTTCTCCACGTTGTACGTGGCCACGGACAGCTCGTGGTTGCGCTGCGCGTCCGTCTGCTCCGGCGTGATGCCGCCCGGCACGTGCTCGCCCACCGTCTTCGTCGCCAGGGTGTAGCCGCCGAAGTTGGTGTACTCGACGTTGCCGACCGTCGCGCCGCGCCACACGTCGCCGACGTTGCTGGTCGGCGGCGTGGCGACGCCCGCCTTCACCTTGATCCGGCCGCTGTTGGGCTGGTCGTAGCCGAGGTAGATCGTGCCGCCGCGGGGCGTCGGGTTCTGGGCCGGGAGCGTGGTGATCCACGCCTCGCCGAAGCTGTTCGACGGGCCGACCACGCGGGCGTCGTTCACCTGGACGTACATGCCCTCGCGGGACTCGTAGTAGTCCTGGCCGTAGGTCGCCGGGTCGAGCGCCAGCGCCTCGATGCTGCCGCCGCCCGCCGTGGGCAGGTAGCCGGCCGGCGGGGTCAGGACCTCCGGCGTCGGCAGGGCGTTGCCCTTGGACCTGACGGTGACCGTGGCGCCGGTCAGCTCGGTGAGCGTCTGGTTGGAGTTGCTCGCCGCGTCGCCGCCCGGCCGGTACTCGGCGACGGTGCCGGAGACCAGCACCTCGTCACCCGGCTCGACGGTCGGCGTCAGGCCCGCGGTGTAGACGAACACGCCCTCGCTGGTGCGCGGGTCGGCGTCCGGCGCGGTGTCCTGGAACCAGAAGCCGCGGTCGCCGGTGGCACGCGTCGCGGTGACGACGCCGGGCACGCCGGTGACCTTCTGGCCCACGAGCGGCGACAGGCGGGTGGTGCCCTGGATGTCGCGGATGCGCTTGTCGCCCGGCTGCGGCTCGGGGTCCGGGTCGGGGTTGCCGGCGCCCTCGCCCTTGGTGTTGACGGGCGTCGGCGCGCCGATGGCGAAGTCGGCCGAGTTGTCGTCGGTGTCGGTCAGCGCGGTGCGGGCGGCGGACGTCGTGTTGCCCGGGTTCGCGGTCGGCGCGGTCTCCCGGACGACGGTGGACGTGCCGTAGCCGACCAGGTCGCGGATGCGCGCGTCGGCGGCGCAGTCGGCGGTGGTCTTGCAGGTCAGCGCGGCGGTGTCGGAGACGAGCGCGACCGTGCCGCCGGAGCCGCCCATGGCGGTCGTGCCGGTGGCGTCCGGCGTGGGCAGCTCGACCGTGCCGCCGGAGCCCTTGGCCTGCGCGACGAGGAACCGGCCGTTGGGCGCGATGGAGCCGGTCAGCGGGGTGACCTGCCACTGGCTGGTCGCGCTGGCGCTCGCCGGCAGGTACTGCACGCTCCAGCCCGCGACGGCGACCGGCGCCGCGCCGCGGTTGGCCAGTTCGACGAAGTCCCGGGTCAGCGTCGCGCCGGAGTTGCCGCCGCCGCCGTAGACCTCGGCGATGAGGGCGTCCGGGCTGGGGGCCGCGTGGATCGGCGTGGCCAGGGCGAGCGTCACGGCCGAGGCGGCGGTGACCGCCAATCCGACGCGCAGCGGGATGGGTCTCAACGGGTCCTCCGGAAATTGGCGGGTCCGCGCATCCTCCCCGGATCGAGTGAACGGCGGAAGACACCGTCACTAACGGTTGACCATTCTGCCTCACTCGAACGTGTGTTCGACACTAGGGTAGGGTCATGGCCGTGTCCCGCCGGTGGCCCTCCCAGCGCCGGCGCGGCACAAGGCACACATGACAGGGGCGTCGGCCCGACCTGACGAGGTCGGACCGACGCCCCTGTGCGGGTCGAGGCAGGTCGGCCGCGCGGTGGAGGCGCGGCGCGCGGCGGCGGTGCGGCGGCGGTGCGCGCCACCGCCTCACGGGCGTCACAAGAGGACGTTCAGCAGCACCGTGAGGAGGATGGAGACCACCACCGACACCAGCAGCATCGTGAGGCAACCAGGGCCGCCACCCAAGAACCGCACTTCCGTGTTCCCGAAACGCATCGCACACCACCTCGACGTCGGTTGACGAGCACGTCACGACCGCCGTCGACCGGTGGTCGCGCGGTCAGCGGTCGTGCATCGCGCGGCCGGGGTCGACCTGGTGCTTCTTGCGACCCGCCAGGCCGGCCAGACCCAGCAGGCCGAGGAGACCGAGGAGGCCCCAGTTGCCGCTGCTGCCGCCGCCGTCGTCCTCGTTCTGCACCTGCGCCACGGCGACGCCGTCCTGCGCCACCGATCCGCTCGTGTCCGCCAGCGCGGGGGTACCCACCAAGGCCATGCCGAGCACCGCGGCCACGACGAGACGTTTCGTCGTCTTCATGTGCCGTCCTTCTTCCTTGTGGCTCCGGTTGTTGCCAGAGCACGCGGATACCTTCGGGACGACCACCGAACCCCCGACATCGACCGTCCCACTCGATCGAATGACCAATCTCCACCGCAGGTGTGAATTCCCGCTGATCCCGCCACTCAGCGCACGGGGCGGCACCTGAGGGCGGGAGGCCGGCGCAAAGGTCGGCGGACCGGGGAACGCGACCACCGGAGCCACCTGAACCGAAGGTTGGCAGACCGGAGAACGGGGCCACTGGAGCCGCCGGAACCTCAGGACGGCTGAAGTCGGTGAGGCGCGGGGCTGGGAGCGGTGAGCCGACACGCCGGAACCGGTAGCCGGAGAGCCGAAGCCGGGGGCCGAAGGCCGGAACGCCAGAGCCCCGGTTGCCATGATCGGCAACCGGGGCTCTGAGCAGCGGTGGCGGTGGGATTTGAACCCACGGAGGCTTGCACCTCACACGCTTTCGAGGCGTGCTCCTTCGGCCGCTCGGACACGCCACCGCCGAGAACAATACAAGACCGCCGCTCGCCGACCTAACCGGGGTCCGCGAGCCGTCAGAGGTCCGCGAAGAACGACTCCATGAGCGCCGCGCAGCGCTCCTCCAGGACTCCCCCGACCACCTCGGGACGGTGGTTGAGCCTGCGGTCGCGGACGACGTCCCACAGGGAGCCGACGGCCCCGGTGCGCGGTTCCCAGGCGCCGAAGACCACCCGCGCCACGCGGGCGAGGACGAGGGCGCCGGCGCACATGGTGCACGGCTCGACGGTCACGGCCAGCGTGCAGCCGGTGAGCCGCCAGCCGTCGCCGTGGACCTCGGCCGCCGCGCGCAGCGCGAGGACCTCGGCGTGCGCGGTCGGGTCGCCGAGGGCTTCGCGGGCGTTGCAGGCGCGCGCCAGCTCCGTCCCGTCCGGGCCGAAGACGACGGCGCCGATCGGGACATCGCCGGTCCGCGGCGCCTCGGCGGCGATCTCCAGGGCCGCTTCGACCAGCGGCTCGTAAGGCGCGCCGCTGGTCACGCCTGGATGCTGTCCAGCAGCTTGACGAACTCGTCGCCGAAGCCGCACCGCTGCGCGATCATCTGCAGCTGCTCGTCCGGGTACAGGTCCACCTCGTCCACGATCACCTGCATCTCGTGCTGCGGCATGCCGAGGTCGGCCAGGATCGCCAGGTCGCCCTCCGGCCACAGCTCGTCGTCCTCCTCGTCCGGCGGGTCCACCCGCAGGAGGTCGAGGACGTCGGCGGCGATGTCGTAGTCGAGCGCGGCGGCCGCGTCGGACAGCAGCAGCGCGACCCCGCCGGGCACGGGCCGCAGGACGATGAAGAACTCGTCGTCCACCGCCAGCAACCCGAAGACGGCACCGGTCGAGCGCAGCTGGCGCAGCTCGGTGATGGCCGCGTCGAGCTCCGACAGCGCTGAGCTGTCCATCTTGCTGCACCGCCAGCGGCCGTCCTCACGAACCACCGCGACAGCGAAGCCGTTGACCGGCTCCTGGTGTGCCATGTGCACACCGTAGGGCCACGCCGGCACACCCGGTAGCACCGGGCCTCGGCCACGGGCAGCCGGGGCCGTCCGATGCCACTATCGAGGGATGAGCACAACTCTGCCGAACGCCCCGACGACCGCCCCCGAACCCCGGTTCACCGGGTTGGTGGAGGCCGCCCGAGCCCTCCAGCCCAGGACAGTGGCGTTGCGACGGCAGGTGCACCGGCACCCGGAGCAGGGCTTGGACCTGCCCGCGACCCAGGCCGCGATCCTGCACGCGCTGAACGGCCTGCCGCTGGAGGTGACCACCGGGCGGTCCAGCAGCTCGGTCACCGCGGTGCTGCGCGGCGGCAAGCCGGGGCCGACCGTCCTCCTGCGCGGCGACATGGACGCCCTGCCGCTCCAAGAGGAGACCGGCCTCGCGTACGCCTCCGAGGTCGACGGCTCCATGCACGCCTGCGGCCACGACACGCACGTCGCCATGCTCGCCTCCTCCGCACGGCTGCTCTCCTCCCGCCGCGAGGCGCTGGCCGGGCAGGTCGTGTTCATGTTCCAGCCCGGCGAGGAGGGCCAGCACGGCGCGCGGCACATGCTCGACGAGGGCGTGCTGGACGCGGCGGGCCCGCCGGCGGAGAAGGCGTTCGCCCTGCACATCACCTCGACGCTGCAGTCCGGTGTCGTCGTCTCCCGCCCTGGGCCGACGATGGCCTCGGCGGACACCTTCCACATCACGGTGAAGGGCCGCGGCGGGCACGGCGGCATGCCGCACGACGCGATCGACCCCGTGCCGCCCGCCGCCGCCATGGTCGGCGCGCTGCAGACGATGGTCGCCCGCCGGGTCAGCGTGCACCGCCCGGCGGTGGTCACCATCGCCCGGATCGCCGCGGGCACGACCACCAACATCATCCCGGAGACCGCCCTGGTCGAGGGCACCATCCGGACGCTGTCGGAGGACACCAGGACCCTGGTGCACGGCGAGATCCGGCAGGTCGCCGAGCACGTCGCCGCCGCGCACGGCTGCACGGCCGAGGTGGAGATCATCCCCGGTTACCCGGTCACGGTGAACGACGAGGTCGTCGGCCTGCACGTCCTCGACGTCACGACGGCGGCCCTCGGCGCGCGCTGGGCGAGCCACATGGACGACCCGCTGATGGGCGCCGAGGACTTCTCGTACGTGCTGCAACGGGTGCCGGGCGCGATGGCGTTCCTGGGCGCCTGCCCGCGCGGGGTCGACCTGGCCCAGGCCGAACCCAACCACTCGAGCCGGGTGCTCTTCGACGAGGCCGCCATGGAGCACGGGGTCGTCGTCTACACCGCGTTCGCGTTGGACGCGCTGAGGTAGCGCCCGGCGAAGGGAACCGGAGGACGGGCGGGGTCGGGGCCGTGGTGGTGTTCATGGCCTCGACCTTGCCGGGGAAGCCGGGGTGGGGGCGAGGGCGGATCCGCGACCTGTGGACAACTCCCGGGCCTGTGGATGGACGGGGAGCCGAGGCGTCCCGCGCCGGCAGGATGGACGACGTGCGAAGCGTCTGCGTGGTCGGGCTCGGGTTGATCGGTGGTTCGGTGCTGCGCGCGGCAGCCCGAGCGGGGCGCGTGGCCTGGGGCGCGACCGCGTCGAGAGCGGACGCGGAGGCGGCCCGCGCGGACGGCCACGACGTCGTCGACCTCGCCGAGGCCCTCGACCGGGCGCGCGAGCAGGACGCGCTGGTCGTCGTCGCCGTGCCCCTCCCGGCGGTGGAGGAAGTGCTGCGCGCGCTGCCCGAAGGCGTCCGGCTCACCGACGTCGTCAGCGTCAAGGGCCCCGTCGCCGACCTGGTGGAGCGGGTCGCGCCGCACGCCCGGTACGTCGGCGGCCACCCCATGGCGGGCACCTCGGCCTCCGGCTGGTCCGCCGGCCGCGCCGACCTCTTCGAGGGCGCCGCCTGGGTCGTCACCGTCGACGAGGGCACGGACCTCGACGTCCTCACCGACGTCACCGAACTCGCCCTCGCCGCGAAGGCCCACGTCGTCCCCACCACGGCGCGGGAGCACGACGCCGCCGTCGCCCGCATCTCCCACCTGCCGCACCTCCTCGCGGCCGTGCTGGCGAGCGTCGGCGCGGACGGCGGACCGCTCGCCCTGGCGCTGGCCGCCGGCTCGTTCGGCGACGGCACGCGCGTCGCGGGCAGTCGCCCCGAACTGGTCCGCGCCATGTGCGAGGGCAACCGGAGCGCGCTGCTGGACGCCGTGGACGACGCGTTGGGCAGGCTCGGCGCGGCCCGCGGCTCCCTCGCCTCGACCGGCGGCCTGGCCAAGACCATCGACGTCGGTCACGCCGGTCGCATGGCGCTGCAGAACCAGCCGGCACTCTCCGACCTCACGCTCGACCTGACCGCGCCCGACGTGCTCGAAGCCCTGCGCGACCTCGGTTCCGCGGGCGGCCGGATCGTCGGGCTGAACGGCACGACCGTGCTCGCGCGCACCCCCTAGGGTTCACCGGTGCGGCGTCGCGGACTCATCGCCGTCGTCGGGGGCCTGGCGCTCCTCGGCGGCGTGGTCGTCGTGCTGCGCGACGAATCCGCTCCCCCGCCGCCGAGCACCGCGTTCGAGCGGTACCTGCACGACCGCGTCGAGTACGTCCCCGACACCCAACGCCTGGTCCGGCCGTCCGACCTCACCCTCACCGCGCTGGACCGCACCAGCCTGCGCGCGAGCTGGACGGCCACCGAGGGCATCGGCTACGGCGGCTTCGAGGTGCGCTGGAACGGCACGTCACGCCTGGTGCAGGCCACGGAGACCGAGCTGACCGACCTCGACGCGAACGCCGACGTCCACGTCGAGGTCCGCGCGCTGGACGCCCTGGGCAACCGGTCCGAGCCGGTCACCGCGAGCGCCGTGCCCCGCCTCGCGCACGACGAGACGTGGCTCGACGGGCTCGTCCCGCCGATCGACGTGTTCGACGGACCGGAGGCGCTGAGCCCGCGCCGCTGGCGGGTCTTCGACGGCGGCGACACCGACTGCCTCGGCCTGCGCCCGCTCAACGGCAGGCGGCTGGAGATCACCTGCGACCGCGTCGACCTCCAGTCGAACGTCCCGATGCGGTTCTCCCTGCCGCAGCACGACGGCGCGATCGGCCGGGTCGTGCTCACCACGGACGGTCCGCGCGACCGGGGTTCGAGCCAGAGCGAGCTGATGATCGCCCTGCTGCCCGAGCCGTTCCACGACCTGGCGCACCTCGCGCCGCCGTTCCCGCCGTCCTCCGTCATCCTGCACGTCACGCCGTTCGGCGCGTCCTTCTCCCTCAACGGCGGGACGCCGCTGCCGAACGAGGTGGTCCCGTCCGGCGGCACGGTCCCGCCGCCGACGGCGGGCGTCCGGCACCGCTGGGAGCTGCGCGTCCTCCCCGACGCCGTGGTGGCGTTGCGCGACGGCGAAGCGGTGGCCCGCGCCGCCGTGACCCTGCCGTGGACGTCCGCCCGACCGCGCGTGGCGTTCCGGAACGCCATCAACACCAGGGTGGACGTGTTCGGCGCGGGCGGCGCGCCGGACGGCCCGGTGCCCGCGTCCGTCGTGCCCCTCGGCCCGAGCACTGAGGAGAACGGCGCGGCGTCCCTGGGCAACGTCGCCTCGTCCCGCCTCGCCGGCGCGTCGTCGGTGCGCGTGGTCGCGTCCGTGGTCGCCGAGCGGGACGCCCCGGTCACCGTGGAGCTGGGCTCGCGGTCCGCGCCGGCGGTGTTCATGCCCCCGTTCCACGGGCTCGACCGCTCCGAAGCGGCCGTGGTCTACGCCGACTTCCCGCTGCCCTCCCCCGAAGCGAACCCGAAGGTGCGGTTGCGGTCCGACGGGCGCGTCACCGCGCACCGGGCGCACCTCGTCGTCGCCGACGGCCCGGACGCCCGCCGCCCGCTGCCCCGGCTCACCGACCGCGCGCACCCCGACCCGCGGGTGCCCGCGCCGACCGTGACCGTGCTGCACGAGTCCGCGTCCGGCGAGCGGTTCCCGGCCGGTGGCAAGGTGCGGCTGCTGGTGGAGCTGCCCGACCCGGAGGCGCGGGAGATCGCCCCGGTCAAGGGCATCGAGGTGGACCTGGACGGCGAGCGGATGGCCACCCTGCCCACGAACGGGTCGGCGCATGGGCGGCACGAGTTCGTGGTGGACCTGGCGGACGTGCCCACCGGCCGCCACACCGTGGCGGTGCGCGTGTTCCCCGTGGACGAGCGGCGCGAGGTCCGATCGCAGGAGGACGTGTTCGACATCCGGCCCCTGTAGGTCTCGGCTCCGCAACAACGTAGTGACCTGCGTCACCGGGCCACCTAGCTTGACGCCATGGACCGTCGCCGGATCGCCTTCATCGCCGCGGGCGTGGTGCTGTTCGCCGGGGTGATCGGCGTGTTGCGGACCACCGGCGTCGGCGAACCGGCCACCGCGACCAGCACGTCACCGCCGCCGCCGACGTCACTGGCGCCGTTCGCCGCGGACGGCGTGCTGGTGCCTACGCCGGGGCCGCCGCCGGACCAGCCGGCCGGGCTCACCGTGGCGTCCGGGCCGCAGCGGTTGCAGCTGCGGTGGACGGGTGACGCGCCGGGTTACGAGGTGCGGTGGGGCACGGACCGGCCACAGCACAGCAAGCTGATCACGCAGGCCGTGACGCAGATCGACGGGCTGGAGGACGAGCGGACGTACGTGGTCGAGGTGCTCGCGGTGGACGCGTTCGGGCAGCGGTCCGCGCCCGCGACGGGCTCCGGCACGCCGCACGCGTCCCGTGCCGGCGACTACGCGCTGGAGGACCGGTTCGACCAGGACGACGCGCCCGACCCGACGCGCTGGCGGCTCGCGTCGCGGGGGAACTGCGCGCGGGCCACCCCCGGCCAGGGCGACGACGGCCGGCGGCTCGTGCTGACCAGCAACTGCGCGGCGGCCCCGGCCACGCTGCGGTCGCGGACGCCGTTCGCGCTGCGCGACGCCGACGAGCTGGGTCGGTTCGTGGTGGAGACCGACGCGCCGGGTGCGGACGGTGAGCTGGTGCTCGACCTCGTACCCGGACCGGTGTCACTCGTGAGTGGTGACGCGTTGCCCCCGGACGCCGTGCGGCTGCGGGTGTCGACGGGCGCCGGGTCGACGTCCGTGCAGGTCGTCGTGCCCGCCGGGACGCCGACCGAGGTCGTGCGCGCCGTGCCCGCGCTCGACACCGGAATCACCCACCGGTGGGAACTCGTGCTGCGGCGCGACGGCATGCGGGTCGTGTTCGACGGTGACGTGGTCGCGACCAGCGCGGCCGTCCCGACGTGGCGGGAGGCGACCGCGCTGATGTCCGTCGCC
Organism: Saccharothrix hoggarensis; assembly: GCF_042678885.1. Taxonomy (GTDB): domain Bacteria; phylum Actinomycetota; class Actinomycetes; order Mycobacteriales; family Pseudonocardiaceae; genus Actinosynnema; species Actinosynnema hoggarensis. The sequence goes on along the minus strand of NZ_JBHTLK010000106.1, from coordinate 9,524 downwards.
GGACCGACCGGGCAGCGGGCCACCGTGGACCTGATCGCGTTCGACGCGGCCGAGGCGCGGCCGCCGGCCTGGGTGCCGGGGCCCAGGGTGGACGTCGCGGTGGCGATCGAGGCGTCGCCGCCCGGCCGGGTGGAGCCGTTGCCCGGCGTCACGGGCGGGCAGCTGCGGATGGCGCTGCTGCACACCGACGCGTCGCCGGAAGCGCCGTCGTTCACCGCGTCCGTCGCCGGGGTGACCGTGCCGCTGCGCCCGGCGCTGGCCGGCACGCCGTGGCGGCCCGGTGTGGCCTACCCCGTCGTGGCGGACCTGCCCGAGGAGGCGTTGCGGGTCTCGAACGGCAAGCTCGCCGTGACCGTGCTGACCGGCCTGCGGTTGCAGGCGACGCACGCGGACCTGGAGCTGACCGGGACGTTCACCGGCGCGCCGCCGTCGACCGAGCGGACGCCGCTGATCGGGCCGGAGCCGGAGCTGGCGCGGGTCGAGGGGACGGTGCTCGACGCGAGCGGCCAGACCGTGCCCGAGGGCGCCGCCGTGCAGCGCGGCCGGATGGTGTTCGACCTGCTCCTCGAGGGGCGGCCGGGCGCGACGATGGCCGGGCTGGCCGGGTTCAGCGTGCGGCTGGACGACGAGCGGGTGGCCGTCGTGCCGACCGCGGCCGGCGGACCCGGCATCGCGGGCCGGTACCGGTTCGCGCTGGACACCGGGGACCTGTCCCTCGGCCCGCACATGATCGAGGTGCGGATGTTCGGCACGTCCGCCGAGACCCGACCAACCTCGGCGTACATCCCGTTCTTCGTCGGCCGGTGACAAGATGGGCGCATGTCGCGCCCCCTCATCCTCGACGCCGCCCGCACCCCGTTCGGCCGCTACCGCGGCGGGCTGTCCGGCGTGCGCGTCGACGACCTGGCCGCGCTGCCGATCGTGGAGCTGCTGCGCCGGCACCCCTCGCTCGACCCGGCCCTGATCGACGACGTGCTGCTGGGCAACACCAACGGCGCGGGCGAGGAGAACCGGAACGTCGGGCGGATGGCGGCGCTGCTCGCCGGGCTGCCCACGTCCGTGCCGGGTGTCGCGATCAACCGGCTCTGCGCGTCCGGTGGAGAGGCGATCGTGCAGGCCGCGCGGGCGTTGGCGCTCGGGGACGCGTCGCTGCTCGTCGCCGGCGGCGTGGAGGGGATGACGCGGGCGCCGTTCGTGGTGCCGCGGTCGGACAAGCCGTTCGCCGACCGGATGGAGGCCGTGTCGACGGCGCTGGGGTGGCGGCTCGTGAACCCGCGGATGCGGGCCGAGTGGACCGTGCCGCTGGGGCGTGCGGCGGAGGACGTCGCGGTGTCCTTGGGGATCACGCGGGAGCAGATGGACCTGTTCGCGCTGCGGTCGCACCGGCGGGCGTCGGCGGCGTGGGACGCGGGCGTGCACGACGGGTTCGCGTTCACCGTGCAGCTGCCGGACGGCGCGCCCGTGCGGCGGGACGAGTCCGTGCGGCCGGAGACGTCGGTGGAGCGGCTGGGGAAGCTGAAGTCCGCGTTCTCGGAGGGCGGGCCGGTGACGGCGGGCAACTCGTCGCCGTTGAACGACGGCGCGGCGGCGGTGCTGATGGGCTCGGAGGAGATGGCGTCCACGTTGGGGATCACGCCGTTGGGTGAATTCCTCGGTTCGGCCGTGACGGCGGAGGAGCCGCAGCGGTTCACCCTGGCCCCGGTGTCCGCGATCCGGAAGCTGCTCGCCCGGCTGAAGATCGACGCGGCCGACGTGGCCCTGTGGGAGATCAACGAGGCGTTCGCGGCGATGGCGCTGTCGGTGCTGCACCACCTGCCGGAGGTGGAGCGGGAGAAGGTGAACGTGCACGGCGGCGCGATCGCCTACGGCCACCCGCTGGGCGCGTCGTTCCCGCGGGTGATCGTGGACCTGTGCCGGCACCTGCGGGCGCGCGGCGGCGGCCTGGGCGTGGCGGCGGCGTGCGTGGGCGTCGGCCAGGGCATGGCGATCGCCGTGCGGGTGTGACGTGTCGAGCCGCGCGGGCGTGAGCGTGCCGAGCCCCGTGCGTGTGAGGACGGCGAGCCGTGCGGGTGCGCGGTCGGTGGCTCGGCGCCGCCGACCCGCCCGTCCCGGTCAGATGCGGTAGGCGATGCGGGGGTAGTCGACCACCAGACCGGTCTGGTCGACGGTGATGTCCTGCTCGAACTCGCCGTGCGTGAAGGAGACGACCGAGTGGTCCTCGCCGACGGTCACCGTGCGGTAGCGCTGGCGGACCAGCTGCACCGACAGGTCGGGCAGGGTGACGTAGACGACCGGGATCTCGTGGTCGCCCTCCTCGTGCTGGAGGTTGAGCCTGCGGATCGGGATGGCGTTGAACAGGACGGCGAACTGGACGTCCACGTCGACCGCGCCGTCGAAGTCCGCGCGCTCGGCGCCCTGGCCCGAGTCGACCAGCCAGATGCCCTCCGACGACCGGCTGACCGAGATCTGCCGCTCCTCCGACACCGTGGACGTCCGCAGCAGCAGGCGGGTGACCGCACCGGTCTCACCCACCGACACCTCGAACGACCCGCTGAACTGCTCGGCCGGACCGGCGGTCACCAAGCGGCCCGAGGCGCGGAGCTTGCGCTCCGAGAGCAGGAAGCGGACCTGCTCCAGCCTGGGGACGTCGTAACCCTGCCAGGTCACCATCTGCGCGGCGGGCGACCGGGTCTCCCCTGAGGGGTTGACCCGCTCAGCCGTGTTGAACGAGTTCACGCTCCACCCGGAAGGATGTCCTTGGCCTTCTCGGCCACCAACTTGACCTGGTCCTCGTGACCGAACCTGCCTGCGACGAACTCGGCGGCCTGGTCGATGCCCGCATCGACCGTCTCGTGGTTCTGCTCGAGCAGCTCGGACGCCTTGTTCTTGATCTCGTCGAAGTTCATCGTGCTCCTTCGCACTCCTGACGCAGGTTACCCGAACCGTCCACGCGTCCCCAGCGGCAAACGGTACCCGCGGGGTTCGCGAACGGACCAGCACGACACCCGCCGCACGACGGAACGGCCCCCCGGGAGATCCCGGGGGGCCGTTCGCGGTCGAGCAGGAGGATCAGGCAGCGCGCTTGCGGCGCAGGAACAGCAGCGCGCCGGCGCCCGCACCGAGCAGGCCGATGCCGATCAGCAGCGGCACGAAGATGGACGCACCGGTGTTGGCCAGGTCGTCCTCACCGCCGCCACCCGCCGGCACCGTGGTGCTGGTGACCGGGGCGTCGGTGGTGGTGGTCGTCGTCTCCGTGGTGGTGGTCGTCGTCGGCGTCGCCTCGGTCGTGGTGGTCACGACCGTGCCCTCGACCCACTCCGCCTTCGCCTTGACCTCGACGTTGACCGGCTCGGAGGTGGCGATCACCAGGGACTGGGTCTCCTGCTTGGGGTTCTCGGAGACGAACAGCCGACCGGAGCGCAGCTTGGCGCCGGCCTTGATGACCAGGTCCAGCTCGCCGACCTGCACACCCTTGTCGACCTTGACCCAGACCTTGGCGGCCTTGGTCGCAGCCGACGCGGACACCTCGCCCGCCTTCACGGTCTTGAACGCCTCGCCGGCCTCGTTGACCAGCGTGACGCCGGCGGGCAGCGAGGTGATCAGCTCGACCTCTTCGGCCGTGGTCGTGATGGTGAAGGGACCGAACGTGGTGCCGATGTCGCCCTTCAGCAGGGCCGGCTCGATGCCGAGGTCCGGCTTGACGTCCTTGATGTCCACGGCCTTGGTGGTCAGGTACTCGTAGACCTTGTAGACCAGCTCGTCGATCGAGCCGTTGGGGGTGTCCTCGTCCTCGGCGGTCGAGTCACCCTTGCGCAGGTCCACGCCGTCGCTGAAGTGCCACACGGCGGCCTGGGTCGCGGCGATGATGGTGCTGCGCCGGAGGTCGCCCAGGCCGTACAGCTCCTCGGCCTGCTCCTCGGTCAGGTGCGGGTAGCTGTTCTGCAGCACCCAGTTGACCAGGCCGGCGTTCTCCTTGAACTTCGTGTTCGGGTTCGGGTGCTTGTCCCACGGCACCTCTTCGAGCTTCTTGCCGTCGTAGAGGGGCGTGGGCAGCTCGACGCAGTAGGCGCGGGCGGTCTGGCCCTGGGCGCCTTCCACGATCTTGAGGCCGATCAGCTCGGCGTTGATCGGGTTGCCGGTCGTGTGGCGCGGCATCTCCACCGGCTTGCCGTCACGTTCCAGGTACACGCCCATGCCCGGCTGGTCCGCGGTCTTGTCCGGCTCGACCTTGACCTTGTCGGCGGCAGCGGCGGGGAGGGCGGACATCAGCACGAGCGAGGCGCCGAGGATCGCAGCGCCGAGGCGCTTGAGAGTCGACCGGGATGCCATGTGTCTCCTTGAGGCTCGCGAGGGTAGCCCGTGGTGTGGTTCAAGGCGGCGGTCCGTGCCATTCGGGGAGCTACCTGGCAGAGCGCTCCGACACCAAATGACAGGAATGGTCCGAACCCTAGCCGACCGGGTTAACTCGAATGGGGAATGGGTAGTACTCTCCGTCGCACTGGCTCCCAGCAGCGGCGACGCAGGTGGGACGTCCACAGTGGATGATCAGCGAGACTCGACGCGCTGTCGAGAACCGGTGCCGGACAGCCGTTTCGGCGCCGACCGAAACGGACACCGAATACTCGTCCATTTGCGTTTCCGCAGATCAGCGGGTCCACTGTGGAACGCACGTATTCAGTGCCCGCCTGTTTCGACGCCACACCGTTGCCAAACGGTGATCTACGCGACCAGCGCGGACGGCGTGACCGGCCGGATGTCGCCCACCCGCAACGACGTTCCGGGCAGGCACAGGTCGCGCGCCGTCGGCGGCTGACCGGTCAGCATCCAGCGCACCATCGCCGCCAGCTGGAACGAGATCAGCGGCGGCACGGCGTCACCCAGGTGGCGGTACGCGTTGCCGATCACCGACACGTCGAAGCGGAACTTGCGCGGGAACCCCTGGAGCAACGCCATCTCCCGAACGGTGCACAGCCGGTGCTGCTCGGGGTGCGCGTAACGGCCGTTGCCGACGTGCCCGCACTCGCGCTTGATCGTCCGCGCGGGCTCGTCCCACCACATCCGGCCGTACACGTCCGGGTGCGAACCCCACTTGCCCTCTTCGATGATCTTGCGCTGGGCGGGGTTCAGCAGCAGTTCGGACGGCGAGCCGACGAGGTCGCCCCACGAGCCGCCGTCGGCCGGGATCGCCCGCATCCGGTCCAGCGACCGGTCCCGGCGGAACGACGGCGACACGTGCATCGCGTCCTCTGGGTGCGCCTCGCCCGCCGCCACCGGCGGCAGCTTGCCGATCGCCCGCCGCACGGTCACCGCGCCCGGCCGGACCTCCCAGCCCTGCCACAGGTCCTCCAGCGTCCGCAGCGGCACGCCCGCGTCCACCGCGACCACCATCGCCCGCTCGCGCAGCTGCGGCAGGCCGAAGCGGGACAGCATGTGCGTGCTCGCGTCCACTTCGTACCCGAGCTCCAGCAGCTGCTCGGCCAACCCGTCCAGGTGGTGTCGCTGCTTGCCCTTGACCAGCTCGCGCGCGTTCTCCAGCACCAGCACCCGCGGCCGGAACTCGGCCACGTACGCGGCGACCCGGCCGACGAGCGAGTTGCGCGGGTCGTCCCGCAGGTGGTTGGCCGGGGCGATCCGGGTGAAGCCCGAGCACGGCGGGCACGCCACGAGCACGTCCAGCTCACCGCGCTGGAGGCCCCAGACCTGCCGCAGCACGGCCGGGTCGAGCCGGCCGAGGTCGACCTGCAGGGGGTCGACGCCGATGTTGTCGCGGTAGATGCCGTTGCAGCGCAACGACCCCAGCCGGGACGACGGCTTGCCGATCTGCGCGTCGGCCGCGCCGACGATGGTGAAGTCCCGGTGCGCTTGGAAGCCGAGGCTCATGCCACCGGCGCCGGAGAACAGGTCGACGACTTTGAAGGTGGGTCCGCGCACCGCGCGATCGTACGGTGGTCACCCCACCCCCCGGCGAGTGATCCCACCGGTACCGATCCGGAAAATCGCGTAACTTGCGCGCCATGGAGCTCCCACCTGCGTGGCAACGGCCGGATCCGTTGCGTGGACTGGAGGACATGCCCTGGTCGGTTCTCGCCCACGGTGCGGGGGTGGACGACCTGATGCGACGGGTGGTGCGAGGCGAGCGGGTGACCCGTGAAGTGGCCTGTCAGGCCCTCGCGGACCGGCTGCTCGTCGACGACACGGTGTCCGAGGCCAGCGCGTGGGCCGTGCCGTTCCTGGCCGAGATGGGCGCGAGCTACCAGGTGCCCGCCGACAGTCGCGATCGGGTGATTTTCCTGCTGGCCGCGATGGCGTTGGCGAGCGCCGGTTTCACCGACGACGGCAGGCGCACCCGCCGCCGGTGGAACGCGCTGGGGCGCGAGCTGCCCCGTCGGCCACCGGACTGGATCACCCAGACGCGGTACGAGGTGGCCAAGGGGGCGCCCAAGGTCTTCGACGCCCTGGCGAGCGCGGAGGTGGCGTGCTCGATGGCGCTGGCCATCGCGGTGCCCGAGGTCGTGCCGCGGCACGTGGTGGAGGTGGCGGAGGCGATCGCGTCGGCGGACCGCTCGCCGCGGCTGCTGGCCCAGGCCGCCCGGGTGGTGCTGCACCTGGTGGACGGCGAGCCGGTCACGCCCGCGCTGCTGCGCGTCACGGCGCAGGGGCACACGGAGATGCTGCGCGCCTACCGCGACAAGGCGTACCCGCCCAACCAGCCGCCCGAGGTGACGTTGCAGCTGATGGGGTACCGGTACGCGTTCCTGGCCGCCTACGGGGACGACCAGGAGGGCGTGACGATCACACCGTGACGGCGGGTGGTCGCCGGGGTGGTCGCGGCGTCCCGGCCGCCCCGGGGAACCAGGGCGGCCGGGAACCAGGGCGGCCGGGAACCAGGGCGGCCGGGACGCGACGACGGCGATCAGGCCGTGACGGCGTCGAACTCCACGACCGCGGCGACGGCCTCCTCGTCGGCGATCGGCACGGCGGGTTCCAGCGGGCCGAGGGCGGTGCCCCACTCCTGGTCCGCCAGCGCGAACGCGGCGACGGTCAGCGCGACCACGGGACGGCCGGGAGGCAGCTGGTCGGCGAAGAAGTCCAGCTCCAGCCGGGCGCCGAGCGGTGACGGGCGCAGGCGCAGCACGCCGTGCGGCGTCTCCTCCGGGTGGGCGAACCGGCACGACCACTCGGTGAACACGATCGACCGCTCCACCACCTCGCTCGGGTTCACCGCGCGGACGTTGGCGCCGACCGACCCGTGCCGGTAGTCGTCCGCCGCCGAGACCAGCAGCTCCTCGAACTCGATGGACGACACCCCGAGGTCGTGCCCGGCGACCAGGGCGACCTGCACCAGGGACAGCGGCAGCTGCGGGAGGGCGTCCTCGAAGCACACCATCGCGCCGCCGTACCGGGTGTTGATCTCGGTGGGCAGGAAGCCGTCCGCGGTGGCGATGCCGTCGAGCGTGAACGTGCCGCGGTAGTCGACGGTCTCGCGCAGCCGCTCGCCGACCCGGCGGGCCAGGTTCCGCATCTCCTCGCGGATGCGGGCGGGCGGGTCGTAGTACGACGCGCACCCCGCGTACAGGAACCGGGCCTGGCCGGCGCGGCGCGGGACGACCATCTCGATCGGCCGCAGCACGGCGGTGCCGTCCGGGAACACGATCCCGTGCACGCTCACCGGGATGCCTTCCAGGAACGGCATCACGCGGACGAAGTCGCACTTCGGCGCGAGCACCTCGAAGGCGTCCAGCGCCTCCTGCCGGTCGCGGACGCGGCGGACGAAGTTCGCGCCGCCGTTGATCGCGGGACCGTCGCCGGACCACACGACGCCCGAGCCGCGGTCGAGCCGACGGGTGGCCGCCCACAGGGCGTCGAAGTCGAGGTCGAGCACGACGGCGGGCGCGCGGGGCGCGGACAGCTCGTCCCACAGCGCGTCGATGGTGGTCTTGTTCTCCAGCTCCACCCACTCGGGGCGGCGGGCGTTGAGCACCGGCCGGCCCGCGAACTCGGGCGTGTGGACGTACGGGGTGCTGATCACCAGCGCCTCGCCGTCCGGGTCGAAGTCCTCCAGCACCTCGCGGACCTTGCGGTTGGGCGAGGTGAGCAGCTTGGTGAGCCGGTTCTGCTCGACGGCGACGAACCCGCCGGCGATGCCGAGCGGCACCCACCGGGCCACGTCCGAGTCGTGCAGCGGCGCGTGGTCGTCCGTCGAGAGCACGAGCGTATGGCGGGCGCCGAGCTGGTGCAGCTCACCGGCGCGACTACTCAGCCGAGTGCCGCCCGCGAGCACGACCAACCGGTCGCCGAACAGGGTGCCGAGGCGCGCTTGAAGCGCGGAAAGGACATGATCCATCGCCGAGAACTCGCTTTATGAGAAGCAGACGAGACAACCGGCGAGCGCCGGGTGCCACGCACTGTAGAGGCAGGCGATGGGATCGGCCTAGCACGGTCCGGCAACGACCGGATGAAACTTGCCGATGGGATCAGGGACGGGTGCGCGAGATCATCGAGCGGCGTCGCGAAGTACCTGGTCAACCCGGCTCAGGAAGGCGCGGGGGCCCTTGGCCTTGGGGAAGGGGAGGGTGAGGCCGAACAGCGTGTCGTCGACCGACGGCGGCGCGGCGGCCACGATGGCCGCGGCGGTCTCCAGGAAGCGCTGCCGCTTGGCCTCGTGCACGGCGTACTCGGCGAGAACGCCCTCGATGCTCGTGTGCATGGCTGGATGCGGGTAACTCACTTGGGTTGTATCGGCCCCACCGGTCCACACCTTTAGGGGCAATTCCCACCAGATTGATGACCGCCGGTCGAGTGGCTGACCACGGGGATCGTGCTGGGATGACGCCCATGCGCGTTCTGGTCACCGGTTCCACCGGGTACGTCGGACGGGTGGTCTTCGCGGCGTTGGCGGCCGCCGGCCACACGCCCGTCGCCTTGTCGGGTGATGTCCGGACGTGCGCGGGCCTCGACGCGTTCGGCGACCTCGACGCCGTCGTCCACCTCGCCGGACTGGGCCGCGTGCGCGAGTCGTTCGCCGACCCCGTGCGGTACTACGACGTCAACGTGGGCGGCACGGTGAACCTGCTGCGGTCGCCGCCGCCGAGGTTCGTGCTGGCGTCGACGGCCGGCGTGTACGGCGCGCCCGGCGTCGCCGTGATCGACGAGGACTGCCCCCGCTCGCCCGCCAACCCCTACGCGGCCTCGAAAGCCGCCGCCGAGGACGTGCTGGCGTGGGCCGCGGCGGCGGGACGGGTCGGCGCGGTGGCGTTGCGGCTGTTCAACGTCGCGAGCGGCGGGGACGTAGACGACACGCGCCTGGTCACCAGGGCGTGCGGCGCGGCGTCCGGGCGGCTGCCGGCCGTGGAGGTGTTCGGCGACGGGTCGGCGGTGCGGGACTTCGTGCACGTGCGGGACGTGGCGCGGGCGTTCGTGACGGCGGTGGAGCGGTGCGGCGAGGGGTACGCGGCGCTCAACGTGGGCGGCACGCCGGCGAGCGTGGCCGACGTGCTGGCCGCCGTGACGCGGGTGACCGGCCG
>NZ_JBHTLK010000105.1:0-23485 GCF_042678885.1 Saccharothrix hoggarensis | reverse complement strand
CTGCTTGAACTGCGGCACAGTCGTCCCCCTACCAGGCCAGCGAGCGGTCGACGGCTCGGTCACCACCACCGGCGCCACCGGCGGCAGCGGGGCGGGCCGGCGGCCGGTCAGCGCCGGCGAGTCCCGCAGGATCTGCTCGTGCAGCCGCCGCAGCTCCGGCCCCGGCTCCAGCCCGATCTGCTCGATCAGCGTCCGCCGCGCCTCCTGGTAGGTGCGCAGCGCGTCCGCCCGCCGTCCCGCCCGGTACTGGGCGAGCATCAGCTGCGCGCGGACGCGTTCCCGCAGCGGGTGCTCGGCGACCACCACGGCCAGCTCCTCGCCGACGCGCACGTGGTGACCCAGCTCCAGCTCCACCTCGGCCCACGTCTCCACGACGTCCAGCCGGGCCTGTTCCAGCCGGGTGGAGTCGCCGCGCAGCCCCGGCAGGTCCTCCAGCGGCGCGCCGCGCCACAGCGACAGCGCCTCCCGCAGCAGACCGGCCGCACCGCCGAGGTCGCCGTCGGCCGCGGCGGCCCGACCGCGGGCCACGAGGTTGTCGAACCGCAGCAGGTCCGACTGGTGCGCGGCCAGCCGCAGCAGGTAGCCGGGGCTGGCGGTGGTGATCACACCGTGCCCGCCGAGGCCGCGCCGCAGCCGGTGCACCACGATCGCGATCTGGCTGCGCGCGCTGCTGGGCGGCTCGTCCTGCCACACCGCGTCGATGAGCCGGTCCACGCTGACCACCCGGTTGGCGTCCACGACCAGCCGGGCCAGCACGGCCTTCTCCCGCGGGCTGCCCACCGCCACGGCCGCGCCGTCGGCGACCGCCCGGATCGGCCCGAGCACCCCGAACTCGACCGCGTCGTCCATCAGCGGCTCCTGGCGAGGAACTTCTCGATCTCGTCGGCGGCCCGGACGGCGCCGCCCGCGTCGCGCACGTCGTCACGCATCCGCGCGGCCGCCGCGGTGATGTCGGCGTCCCCGATGACCGACCGCACCAGCGCCAGCAGCTTCGGCGCGGTCATCTCCTCCGGCGGCACGCTCGCCCCCAGGCCCAGCTCGACGATCCGGTCGGCGGTGGGCCGGTCCAGCGCGGACGTCGGCACGACCACCATCGGCACGCCCGAGCGCAGCGCCTCCATCACCGTGCCCATGCCGCCGTGGGTGACGGCCAGCACCGCGTGCTCCAGCACGGTCGCGTGCGGCACCCAGCGGTGCACCTCGACGTTGTCGGGCACCCCGCCCAGCGACGCGGGGTCCATGCCGTCGGCCACGGTCATCACCACGTGCCACGGCTGCCCGGCGAACGCCTCCAGGCACGCCCGGAAGAACCCCTCGTGCTGGTTGAACACCGCGCCCAGCGACACCAGCACCACCGGCAGCCCGCTGGCCGGCGGCGCCCAGTCGCCCAGGAACGACCGGTCGCCCACGCACGGCCCGACGAACGCGAACCGCTCGTCGAAGGTGTCGCCCGCGAACTGGAACGACCGGGGGATCGTCACCACGTTCGAGTCCGGCACCTCCCACCACAGCTCCTGCGGTGCGACGTCCAGGCCGTGCTCGGCGGTCAGCGCGCCGATGCGGCCCAGCATCTCCACCACCCACGGCGGCGGCCCGTCCGACACCGGCGGCGCCGCCGGAGCGGCGGAGCCGGGGGAGTCGGCGGCGGGGGAGTCGGCGGCGTACATGGCCTTGAGGTAGGAGAAGTGCGGGTTCGACGCGAACACCGGGATGAGCTGGGTCGCGGGCCGGCCCCACTTGCGGGACAGGACGCGGCCCGCGTACAGGATCGACGTGTCGTAGACGACGTGGTCGGGCACGTCGCCCGACAGCAGCTCGTCGGCCGCCCGCAGCATCCGCGCGCTCTCGTCCAGCAACAACGTCAACAGGTACAGCGGGTTCTCGGCGACCTGCCCGAAGTCGGCGTCGCGGTAGCGCGAGTCGTACGTCAGCACGGTCGCGCCGGTGTCGGCCACCGCGCCGCGCATGCTCTCCGCGGTCAGGTAGGTCACCCGGTGCCCGCGGTCGACCAGCTCGGCGACCACCGCCAGGTTCGGGATGACGTGCCCGTGGTCGGGGTGGCACAGGAAGAGGAAGTGCTGTTGTGACATTCGGGTCCCTGCGTTCTTCGGCGGCGGAGGGATCGTCCTTCGGCTGGACCCGGCCCCGGGCGGCTCCCCACCCCGGGGCGTTCCCCACGGCGGGCCGGATCGGTGGTCACCGTAGGCGCGCCCGATCGGGCCCGGACACCCCTAACGGCGGACCCTTAGCGGGCGTCCGCCCGGCGCACGCCGACGACCCCCGGCGCAGGCCGGAACCTTAGGGGTTACCCCTTGCGCGAGCCGGGCACGACGATCCCCCCAAGCCACCCACGACCCCCAGTGCGCGCGCACGGGAAGGACCGCCATGACCGTTCTCGTCTGGAACTACCTGCACGAATACGAGGCCGAGCGCAAGGACATCCTCGCCGCGGTGGAGACGGTCTTCGCCTCGGGCAAGCTGGTGCTCGGTCCGAGCGTGTCGGCGTTCGAGGCGGAGTTCGCCGCCCACCACGGCGTCGCGCACGGCGTGGGGGTCGACAACGGCACCAACGCCATCAAGCTGGCGCTGCAGGCGCTGGGCGTCGGCCCGGGCGACGAGGTGATCACGGTGTCCAACACCGCCGCGCCGACCGTGGTGGCGATCGACGCGGTGGGCGCGACCCCGGTGTTCGTCGACGTCCGCGCCGAGGACTACCTGATGGACACCACCGCGGTCGCCGCGGCGATCACCCCGCGCACCAAGGCGCTGCTGCCGGTGCACCTGTACGGGCAGTGCGTGGAGATGGAGCCGCTGCTGGCGCTGGCCCGCGAGCACGGCCTGGTGGTGCTGGAGGACTGCGCCCAGGCCCACGGCGCCCGCCACCGCGGCCGGATCGCCGGGTCGATGGGCGAGGCCGCCGCGTTCTCCTTCTACCCGACCAAGGTCCTGGGCGCCTACGGCGACGGCGGCGCGGTGATCACCGGCGACGACACCACCGCGGCCAACCTGCGCCGTGCCCGCTACTACGGCATGGAGAAGACCTACTACGTCGTGGAGACCCCCGGCCACAACTCGCGGCTGGACGAGGTGCAGGCCGAGATCCTGCGCCGCAAACTCGGCCGGCTGGACGAGTACGTCGCGGGACGGCGCGCCGTCGCCGCCCGCTACGCCGAGGGCCTGGCCGACACCGACCTCGTGCTGCCCGCCGTCGCCGACGGCAACGAGCACGTCTACTACGTGTACGTGGTGCGCCACCCGCGCCGCGACGACATCATCGAGGCCCTCAAGGCCCACGACATCGCGCTCAACATCAGCTACCCGTGGCCGGTGCACACCATGTCCGGGTTCGCCCACCTCGGCTACGCCGCCGGCAGCCTGCCCGTGACGGAGAAGCTGGCGGGGGAGATCTTCTCGCTGCCGATGTACCCGTCGCTGCCGGTCGACGTGCAGGACCGGGTGATCGAGGCGCTGCGGTCGGTGCTGGCCTCGCTGTGACGCGGTGACCCGACGTCGGGGCCCCGGACCGCTCCGGGGCCCCGACGTCCGCCGCTCAGCGCGGCAGGAGGCTCGTCAGGCACAGCAGCAGGCTGCGCGCCTGGATGTTGACGTAGAAGCTGTGCCGCAGCAGCTCCACGTACTGGTGCAGCGCCAGCCACCGGTAGTCCGGGTCCGCCGGGTCGGTCTCCAGGTCGGTCTCCACCACCAGGTACCGGTTGCGGGCGTGGAAGAACCGGCCGCCCTCCTCCGACAGCACCACGTCGAACCGCACCCGCGACGGGTCGGCGCCCAGCACCTCCGGCAGGTGACGGGGCCGCGCCCCCTCGGGCAGGTGCGCGTAGTTGTCCGGGTCGCACTGCACGGTCGGGCCCAGCTCGGTGGTGTCGGCGTAGCCGGGCTCGGTGCGGGCGTGGGTGAGCACGTGCAGCACCCCGTCCACCGGCTTGACCAGGAACGCGATCACCCCGGTCCCCACCGGCTCGATCATCGGCTGCGACCAGCGCCCCACCTCCCGGCCGCCCGCCTCGACGTCCACGCCGACGACGTGGAAGAACCGGCCCGACTCGTGCGAGATCCGCCCGTCCGCGTGCGACCAGCCCGGCACCTCGGCCAGCGGACCCCGCTCCACCCGCAGGTCGGTGCGCGTGCGGACCTCCGTGATCCAGCTCAGCACGTCACCCGTGGTGTGCGCGGTCGGCGCGTCCGGGTCGAACGACCGCAGCAGCGCCGCGGTGAACGCGTCCCGCGGCCGCAGCGTGTCCCGCAGCGCCGCCCCGACGAACGGCACGCACGACAGCACCGTGCGGGCGTCCATGTTGACCAGGTCCGGCACCGTCAGCAGCTCGCCGATCTGCCCCAGCGTCAGCCAGCAGAACCCCTCCGCCGCCTCCACGTCGCCGTCGACCTCGACGACCATGTTCCGGTTGCGCTTGCGGTAGAACCACGCGCCCTGCTCGGACTGGCGGATGTCGACCACCGTGCCCGGCCCCGACACGTCCCGGAAGTGCTCCAGGTACGGCACCGGCCGCCCCTGGTGCACGCGCGTGTAGTTGCTGCGCGTCGCCTGCACGGTGGGGGAGAGCTGGAACCCGTTCGGGTTGCCCGGCTCCTGCTTGGCCTGCATCAGCAGGTGCGGCACCCCGTCGATCTCCTTGACCAGGATGCCCAGGATGCCGATCTCCGGCTGGTTGATGATCGGCTGCGACCAGCGCGGCACCGCCGACCCCGGCAACTCCACGTCCAGCCGCTCGACGCTGAAGAACTTCCCGGTCGCGTGCCGCAGGTTCCCCGTCGCCGGGTCCCGCTCCCAGTTCGGCAGCGCCTCCAACGGCGCGCGGCGCACCTCCATCCACGCGTGCTCACCCATCCGGGCCAACCAGTCGTGGAATTGCGCGACGTCACCGAATTGCGCGCCGGGCGCCGTCAACGATTCGGAGAGGCGCAGGTTCACCGCACGCCGCGAAGGTGCGACCATCGAATACTCCTCGTCCGTTCAGCCCCGGTCCGGCGCCATGTCCGACCGCAGGCACTCCTGGTATTCGGGCAACAACCCGGCCGCACGCGCCCCGGCGAACGACACCGCGTCGCGATCACGCTCGGACAACACCGGAACAACGGAATCCGGCCAGGGCAACCCCAATTCCGGGTCCACCGGCGACAGCGCGAGCTCGTTGGCCGGGTCGTAGCCGCGGGAGAGCAGGTAGCAGACCGCCGAGTCGTTCTCCAGCGCCGTGAACGCGTGACCGACCCCGGTCGGCAGGTACACGCCGCGGAAGTCCTCACCGGACAGCTCCACCGCGTCCCACCTGCCGAAAGTCGGCGAACCGACCCGCAGGTCCACCACCACGTCCAGCACCCGGCCACGCGCGCAGTGCACGTACTTCGCACACCCGGGAGGGGTGCGGGTGAAGTGCACGCCCCGCAGCACGCCCCGCCGGGACGTGCTGGTGCTCAGCTGCGCCACGGGGAACAGCGGCCGGCCCACCGCGGCCTCGAACGCCTCGTGCTGGAACGGCGACACGAACAAGCCGCGGTGGTCCGGGAAAACCTCGGGCACGAATTCGAAAGCGCCCTCGACGGCGAGTTCCCGTGCTTTCACGCCAACTCCTCGGAGAAATCCGCGGCGGATGACGCTGCCGCACCGGGACTGCCGATCCAGCATGTCGGCGGCCGGGCAGCGGGTCAAACCCGGTCAAAAGGACAGGGGTTCCCCCGACGGAAAATAGGGGTGCCCGACGGTCAACGCCTCCACCGTTCGGGCGAGTCCGTCCACCCACCCCACCCGCGCCCGCCACCCCGTGACGGCGTGGAACGCCCCTGGATCGGCGACCAGCCCCCGCAGGTCCATCTCGGTGGCGTGCGCGGGCACCGGCACCGACACCACCGGCGCCGCCGGCGCCCCCGTCCGCCGCGCCACCGCCTCCGCCGCCGCCGCGAACGGCGCCGCGACCCGCACACCCCGCCCGCTGCCCAGCAGCCAGTGCCGCCCGGCCAGCCGATCGGCGTGCGCCACCGCGGCGGCGAACGCGTCCGCCACGTCGTCGACGAACACCAGGTCCCGCAGCGCCGACCCCTCGCCCCACACCGTCAACGGCTCACCGGCCAACGCCCGCCGCGCCATCGCGCTCACCACACCCCGGTCCTTCGGACCCGGCCCGAACACCGTCGGCAGCCGCAGGCTGATCCCGCGCACCCCCGCCGCGCCCAGCACGACCCGCTCCGCGGCCTGCTTCTGCCGGTCGTAGGGGGTGTCCGGGAAATCCGGCTCCGACCCGTCCACCCGCTCACCCGCCCGCGGACCCACCTGCGACGTCGAACCGGGGAACACCACCACCTGGCCGTCGCCGCACGCGTCCACCACGGCCCGCACGATCCCCACGTTCACCCGCTCGGCCGCCGACGCGCCCTCGCCCTCGGCGACCCGCCAGCCGTCCGCCCCGTTGAACAACACCAGCGGCAGCACCACGTCCGCGCCGGCCACCGCCGAGGCCACCGCCCCCGGCGCCGTCAGGTCCAACGCCCGGACCTCCACCCCCGCCGGCGCGTCCACCCCGCCCCGCGACACCAACCGCAGCCGCACGTCCTCGCCCAGCAGCCGCCGCACCACCGCCGACCCCACGAACCCCGACGCGCCCAACACCGCCACCAACGGCGGGGCGGGCCGCCCGGAACCGGCGACCCGCCCCACCACGCCACCCCGCTCAGACAACGCGGACCTCGGGCACGTACAGGATCCACTTGCCGCCCGCGTCCCGGAACGCCTGCTCCTTCGCCATGATCTCCTCGGCGTGGTTCCACGCGAACAGCAACGCGTACGGCGGGTAGTCCGCCGCGAACGCCTCCGGCCCCCGCACCGGGATGTGCGACCCCGGCGCCAACCGGCCCTGCTTGGCCGGCGTCGTGTCGCTGATGAACTCCACGTGCTCCGGCCCGATGCCGCACAGGTTCGTCACCGTCGCGCTCTTCGCCGTCGCGCCGTACCCGACCACCCGCGCGCCCTGCTCCCGCAGCTGCTCCAACAACGCCGGCAGATCCGTCCGAACCCGGTCCACCGCCTTCGCGAACCCCTCCAACGTCGCCGCCGAGCTCAGCCCCCGCGCCTCCTCCTCGGCCAGCAGCGCCGCCACCGACGCCGCCACCGGCCGCGCCCCGGCCCGCGCCAACGTGTACCGCACCTCGCCGCCGTGCACCGGCAGCCGCTCCACGTCCACCAGCTCCAACCCGTTGCGCGACGCCATCTCCCGCACCGACCGGGCCGTGAAGAAGAAGAAGTGCTCGTCGTACACCTGGTCGAACGACGTCCGCTCCACGATGTCACCGAAGTACGGGTCCTCGAACACGAACACCCCACCCGGCGCCAACAGCGTCCGCACACCCTCCAGGATCGAGTCCATGTACGGGATGTGGCACAACGTGTTGGCCGCGTAGATCACGTCCGCCGGCCCGTCCTCCGCCAGGATCGACGCCGCCGTCGACGCCTCGAAGAAGTCCTTGCGCACCCGCACCCCGTCGGCCGCCGCCAGGTCCGCCACCCCACCCGACGGCTCCACCCCCAGGTGACGCCGACCCGCCGCCGCGATCGTCCGCAACATCGTCCCGTCGTTGCACCCCAACTCCACGATGAACGGGTCCGACCCGGACAGCTCACCACCCAGGAACCGCTCCGCCAACGCCGTGAAGTGCGCCCGCATCACCGACGAACCACGCGAGATGTACGGGTAGTCCTCGTGGAACATCCGGTCGCGCGGCACCTCCTCCATCAGCTGCACCATCGTGCAGCCACCGCACGCGCCCATCGCCAGCCGGTAGAAGAACTCCTCCGACGTGTCGTCCGGAGCCCGGAAGGCGTCGGACAGCGGCTGACGGCCGAAGTCGAGGAACTCGCGGACCTCGCCGCCGCAGATCCGGCACGCGGTCGAGTCGGACATGGGTCTCTCCCTGGAGGTGTGGCGAACCGCCCAACGGCCCGCTGAAAAAGGGGGGACGACAGCGCGCGCCGAGGTCACGACACGCGCCAGAACTCAGGACACACGCCCCTCACCGGGACGCGAAACGACACAACACGGCACAAGCCACCACCGGCGCCGACACGGTCAGGCCGACTGCGCCGACACGGTCGGGCCGACACGGTCAGGGGGAGCACGCGCTCAAGTCGTCCGCGCACAACCGCCGCGGCAACTCCGCCCGACTCCGCACCCCCAGCTTCCGGTAGATCCGCGTCAAGTGCTGCTCCACCGTGCTCACCGTGATGAACAACCGGGCACTGATCTCACGATTCGTGTAACCCAACACCGCCAAGTCCGCCACCCGGTGCTCCGACTCGCTCAACACCGACGCCGCGCAGTCCAGCAGCACGTCGTCAGCCGCACCGCCCTCGGCCACCGCGGCCTTCCCCGCACCACGCCCCACGACCGCGTCACGCCGCCCCGCCCCCTGATCCGGAACCCGCGCCACACCGTCACCGGCACGCTCGTACGCCTCACCCAGATCACGCATCGCCAACGCCAACTGCACCCGATCACCCGCCGTGTGCAGGCTCGCCACCGCCGCCCGCAACAACCGCGGCCGATCGTCCTCGTCACTGCCCGCCGCCAACACCCGCAACGACACCCCACGCGTCCGCGAGTCCAGACCCGGCATCCGCAACTGCTCGAACACCAGCTCCCGCGCCACCTCCGAACGCCCCAACCGCAGGTTCGCCTCCGCCAGGTCACTGCGCCACGGCACCAGCACCGGCACGTCCACCTGCCACTCCAGCACCAGCCGCCCACACGTCTGGAAATCCGTCACCGCCGCCAACAACCGCTGCGCCACCAGGTGGCACTGACCCCGCGCGTGCAGGTAGCGCAACCCGTACGCCGTGCGGAACATCATGTCCGGCACCCGCAGCCGCAACAGCTCCTCGATCTCCGCGTCCCGCCCCAACGCCGCGTTCGCCAACATCAACGTCGCCAACGGGTACCCGATCGACACACCCCAGCTCTGCGGCGCCAACAGGTCCAACGCCCGCCGCGCCCGATCCGCCGCCTCCGCCGGCTCACCGCACCGCAACGCGATGTCCGCGCTGATCGCGCCCAACACCGCCTGCCACGTCACCGCCCCCACCCGCACCGCCTGCGCGGTCAACTCACCACACCACCACGCCGCCCGGTCGTTGTCGTCGCTGTGCACCAGCACCAGCAACGCCGTCGCCACGACCTCCAACGTCATGTCCGCCAACCGGCAACTCCGCAGCACGTGCTCCGCGCTCGCCACCGCCGTCGCCGGATCACCCCCACCACGCCAGAACGACGTCAACGCCCGCGCCGCCTCCACCCACGGGTCGTCCTCCGCCTTCGCCGGCACCTCCGGCACCGCGCACCGGTCCATACCCCGGAACCACTGGTGCGCGATCCGCAACTCCGCCGCCGTCTGGGCGTCCAGCAGACCCGGCGTGCTGTTCAGCACGTCCAGCGCCATCACCGCGGTCTCCTCGTCACCGTGCCACAGCGCGTGCCGCACCAACGTCACCGCGTCCCGCTCACCCAACCGGCCCGCCGCCATCGCCGTCCGCAACGGACCCATGTGCACCGCCGCCGCCAACGGGTTCACCCGCCACAACGCCCGCACCAGCACCTTCGTGATCGCCAGCCGCTGCTCCTCGTCGTCGGTCGCCTCCAGCGCCAACTCCAGGAACCGCACCGCCTCGCACACCTCGTCACGCATCAACGCCTGCTCCGCCGCGTCCCGCAGCACCCGCACCGACCACGCGCCCACCCCCCGGTGAGCCGCCACCAGGTGCCGCGCGATCACCGCCGGCTCCGCACCCCGCTGGTGCAGCAGATCCGCCGCCCGCGCGTGCAACGCCGCCCGCTGCGGCCCCGCCATGCCCTCCAGCACCGCCTCCGCGGCCGCCGCGTGCCGGAACCACCCGTCCCGCAACAACCCCGCCGACGACAGGATCACCACCACCCGCCGCGCGTCCTCCGGCGCGACACCCGCCAACCGCCCCAGCAACGCGGGCTCCGAGCCGTCACCCAGCACCGCCAACGCCCGCGCCACGTCCAGCAACGCCGCCTCCCAGCGGTGCAGGCACGCCAGCACCGCGTGCCGGAACGCCGTGCCCACCGCGGGCCACACCCCGCCCTCGAACCCGCCCGCCACCACCGACGGGTCGTGCTCCAGGTCCTCCACCAACGCCCGGACCAACATCGGATTGCCACCGCTCAACCCGTGACAGGCCTCCGCCAACCGCGACGCCACCACCGGCTCCACCGACCGGGGGAGCACCTCCACGATGTCCGCCACCGACAACGGCGCCAACCTGATCCGGTGATGCGGACGACGCGTCACCTCCGCCGTGAACAGCGGCAACGTCGGCTGCGGCTGCTCCCACTCGCTCAACACCAACAGCACCCGAGCCGACCCCAAACGCCGCCGCAGGTACAGCACGAATTCCAAAGACGAGGTGTCCGCGAACTGCACGTCGTCTATTCCCACGACCACCGGCTGTTCCCGGGACAAACCGAGTAATATGCCGCAGATTTCATGCACCACGCGAGCACCCGCCGAGCGGACACTTCGGACATCCGATTGCCCGTCGTCCGCCGCCGGAGCCTGCGGGACCACCAAACGAGACACGCGGTCACCCACTTCGGGCGGCAAACCGGCGCCACGGAAAAGCTGATCGACCACCCCCGCCTGCAACGACTGCTCCGCACGGGACCCCGTCGCGCTCAGCAACAACGCGCCCGCAGCCTCCGCCACCGCGAAAAAGTCGTGCAGCAGTTCGGTTTTTCCGCTCGCCGGACCGCCGCTCACGAGCACCAGTTCACCCCGGCCCGCGCTGCTCCGGTCATACGACCGCGCCAGCTCCTCAAAGGCGTCTCGGTAGCCCAGAAGTGCCATCCACCGTACCTCCGTACAGTCTATTCTTGATAGACCTTCACCTGATCTGGTGGGAGAGTTATGGTTTTATAGCACGACATGTCCGAACCGCCACGAAGTCGGTGGCAAAACCCGAACCACACCCGCACGCGCCGACGACGCGCAAACCGGGACACCCGACGGGATTCAACACACCCGCAACTCGCACGTCACCGAACAGAACCCACTTCGCAACCTCGCAGGCGCCGTCTCAACACGCACCCGCCCCAGTCGCGACCACAAAGCGAGCGACACTCGAAAAGGCGCACCGCTCACCACGCGGCCCAACACGAGCCCACCGCTCAACGCCCCCCGCCGCTCAACGCGGCAACGCCACCGGATCACCCGCCACGAACAGATCACCCTCCGACGCCACCCGATCCCGCACCTCATCCGCCAGGAACACCAGATCCTCCGGCACCCGACACGCCTCCACCTCACCCCACGTCACCGGAGCCGACACCGACGGCCGCTCCCGCGCCCGCAACGAATACGGCGCCACCGTCGTCTTCGCCGGGTTGTTCTGCGACCAGTCGATCAACACCTTCCCCGTCCGCTCCGCCTTCGCCATCCGCCACACCACCTCACCCGGCGACTCCGCCGCCAACCGCCGCGCCACCTCCTTCGCGTACTCCGACGTCCGCTCCGGCGACGACACCCGCACCGCCGCGTACACCTGCATCCCCTTCGACCCGCTCGTCTTCACCACCGGCGCCAACCCGTCCGCCTCCAACACCTCCCGCACCCTGCACGCCACCCGACAACACTCCACCACCGTCGCCGGCGCACCCGGATCAAGGTCGAACACCACCAGGTCGGGGGAGCGGCGACCACCCCGCGCACCCACCGTCCACTGCGGAACGTGCAACTCCAACGCCGCCAGGTTCGCCAACCACACCACCGTCGCCAACTCCTCCACCACCACGAAATCGGCGAACTCCGCACCCCGCGACGACCCCGGCGTCTCCACCCGCACCGTCCGCACCCACTCCGGCGCGTGCGACGGCACGTTCTTCTCGAAGAACGACTTCCCGTCCACCCCGTTCGGGTACCGCCGCACCGTCAACGGCCGATCCCGCAAGTGCGGCAACAACACCGGCGCGATCCGCGTGTAGTAGTCGATCACCTCCGCCTTCGTGAACCCCACCGCCGGGTACAACACCTTCTCCAGGTTCGTCAGCTTCAACCGACGACCCTCCACCCGCACCACCGCGTCACCCGTCAACCCGACGCACCTCCCCGGGCGCCTTGTCCGGCCGCAACCCCCGCCACGTCGGAAACCGCATCCGACCATCCGCCGTCCACTGCCGGTGCACCACCTCACCCACCAACACCGGACGCACCCACCGCGCACCCCGCGCCCGCTCCCGAGGCACCCCCGACCCGAACGGCGACCGCCCCACCTCCAACCCCGCCAACCGCGCCGTCAACCGCTCCAACTCCGCCTGGTCGAACCCCGTGCCCACCGACCCCGCGAACACCAACCCGTCACCCTCGACCCACCCACCCCCGTCACCCGCGGGAAACCCCACCAGCAACGCACCCACCAACCCCTTCCGCTTCCCCTCACCCGGCCGCCACCCACCCACCACCACCTCCTGCGTCAACACCGACGTCACCTTCACCCACGACGCCGACCGCTGACCCGGCACATAACGCGAATCCAGCCGCTTCGCCACCACCCCCTCCAACCCCTGCTCACGACTCGCCGCCAACACCGCCGCCCCCTGACCGGGGAACGCCTTCGGCGTCAACCAATGAGCACCCCGCAACCCCAACCCCTCCAGCAGCTCCCGCCGCCGCGAATACGGCAAGTCCACCGTCGACGCACCATCCAGGTGCAACACGTCGAACACCAGGAACGTCACCGGCACCCGCCCCGCCAACCGCCGCGCCTGCGCCGCCGACGCGTGCATCCGCTGCTGCAACGCCCCGAAACTCGGCCGCCCACCCTCCAACGCCACGATCTCCCCGTCCAACAACACCTGCGTCGCGCCCAACTGCTCACCCAAGCCCTGCAACTCCGGGTACGCCCCCGTCACGTCGTTGCCCGCACGACTCGTCAGCTGGACCCGACCACCCTCCACCCGGGCGATCGCCCGCACCCCGTCCCACTTGAACTCGAACGCGAACCGTGACACCGGACCCGGCAACTCCACCGCCGCCGTCGCCAACATCGGCGGCACCCACTCCGGCAACGGCACCCAATCCGGCCGCACCGCCTCGTGCCGCCGCCGCACCATCCAATCCTTGCCACCCGCCGCACCACCCTCACGGCGGAAGAACACGAACTCACCCTCCACCCGCGAACCGCGCAACACCACATCCACCTCGCGGTCCGACCACTTCACCGTCTCATAACGACCGCGATCCCAGATGAACATCTCACCCGCGCCGTACTCACCCTTCGGAATCACCCCCGAAAACGACGCGTACTCCAACGGGTGATCCTCCGTGCGCACCGCCAACCGAATCGTCCCCGGCTCCGCCGGCAAACCCTTCGGCACCGCCCACGACACCAACACCCCACCCCGCTCCAACCGCACATCCCAATGCAGCCGCGACGCGTGGTGCTCCTGAATCACGAACGTGTCGTCACCGCCACGCGGCAACGCGTCACCCTCACCCGGCACCGGCTCCGGCGTCCGCCCCGGATCCCGCTTCCGCCGGTACTCCGAAAGATCCCCACCCATCCGAGGCCGCCGCGCCTCAGGCGGGCTTCGCCTTCTTCTTCGCCGGAGCCTTCCGCGACGACGACCCCGAAGCCGACGAGGACGACGACGAAGCCTTCTTCGCCGCGGGCTTCCGCGCCGCCGACTTCCCACCCCGAGCCGACTTCGCCTGCTCCACGCTCCGCTCCAACGCCGTCATCAAGTCGATCACCTCACCGGCCTCCTCCGCCTCCGGCTGCTCCGGCAACTCGGCGCCCTCGGCCTTCGCCTCGATCAACTTCTGCATCGCCACCGTGTAGTCGTCCGAGAAATCACCCGGATCGAACGACCCCGCCATGCTGTCCACCAACGACGACGCCATCTTCAACTCCTGCGGCCGAACCTCCACATCCGAGTCCAAGAACTCGAAATCCGGCTTCCGCACCTCATCCGGCCACAACATCGTGTGCATCACCAACAAGTCCTCACGCGCCCGCAACATCGCCAACGTCTCCCGCTGACGAATCGTGATCTTCACGACCGCGAGCTGACCACTCCGCTCCAAAGCGGTCCGCAACAACACGTACGGACGCGTCGCAGCCTTGTCCGGCTCCAAGTAGTAGGACTTCTGGAAGTAAATCGGATCGACCTCGTCGACCGGCACGAACTCCAACACGTCGATCGCGTGATCCGTGTTGATCGGCAGCTTGTCGAAATCCTCGCTGTCCATCACCACCACACGACCGTCGTCCAGCTCGTACCCCTTCGCGATGTCGGCGTAAGCGACCTCCTCGCCGCACACCTGGCACACCCGCTTGTACCGGATGCGCCCACCGTCCTCCCGGTGCACCTGGTGGAACCGGAAGTCGTGCTCCTCCGTGGCGGTGTACAACCGGACACCGATCGTCACCAACCCGAAGGAGATCGCCCCACGCCACACGGACCTCATGCCACGTGACTACCCGCGAACTGCACGATCCGCACCAGCACGTCACCCGAATGGGTTAACAACCCAGGCGCCCCACGACACCGGGACAGGGGAGACCCGCTACTCCCGGTCCGGCAACCGCGCCAACGACACGTACGTCCGATTACCCGCCACCGCCGCCCGCCGCTCCCGCGCCGTCGCCTCGATGTAGTTCTGCGACGTCGCCAACGACGCATGACCCAACAACGCCATGATCTCCGACGCCGACGCGCCGTCCTCCGCCAACCGCGTCGCGAACGTGTGCCGCAACGCGTGCAGGTTCGCCCCCGACGGCACCCGGTCGTGCAACCCCGCCCACCGGAAGCACGACCGCACCAGGTACTCCAACCCGCCACGCCCGATCGGCTCACCGTGCCGGTCCCGCACCAACGCCGACCCCCGGTCGAACCGCGCCCGCGGGAACCGCCGACGACACGACGCCAGGTACTGCTCGATGATCCGGTCCATCGCCGGCTCGATCGGCACCGACCGGTCCCGGTTCCCCTTGCCCGCCACGTGCAACCGCCGCTCACCCGGCCGACCCACCACCGACGCCAACGTCAACGTCCGCATCTCCGCCGACCGCAACCCCGCCACCAGGCCCAACGCCAACACCAGCACGTCACGCTCCGGCCACGGGTCACGCCCCTTCCGCGCGCCCTCCGCGGCCGCCGCCAGCAACCGCTCCGGCGTGTCCTCACCCCGCAACGGCTTCGGCACCAGCGGAGGCGTCTTCGGCCGCGCCACCGCGCCCATCGGGTTCCCCGGCACCAGGTCCTCCGCCACGCAGAACGTCAGGAACTGGTTCCACGTCGACCACGCCCGCAACACCGACGACTTCGCGTGCGAGTCCGCGAACACCCCGAACGCCTCGCGCAGGTTCCGGCCCGTCAGGTCCGACACCTCCAGTCGATCCGGGGGAGTGCCCGTCACCTCGGCCAGCAGCGCGGTGATGCCCGCCAGGTCACGCCGATACGCCGCCGTGGTGTGCGGCGAATCCTTCCGCGGCCGACGAGCGAGGAAGAACGACTCCTGGGCGGCAAGCACACGCATGTGGATCTTCCTACCGCACACCACCGACAATCCGCCGCCACCGACAGGGGACGGTCGGGCACGACGAGGACGTCGCGGGGGGAGCGGGGGCGACCTCCGGACGCCCGGCGCCCAGGCGGGCGTTCACGGTGCCGGAGCGGCTCGACCTGCGCAGACCGCTCACCCGGCCTCGCACGGCAGCGAGGCACGGCACGCTGCCGACGAACCCGTAGGTAGCTCGCACCGCAGGATCGCGCCGGTCCCGCACCTGCCCACACTTCATGATCATTTGATGGATAATCGCCATTATCCATCAAATTCGGGTCCGGAAGGGGTTCGGCCGAGGTCGGGCTCCGACCGGGGGATGCCGCTCTCGCATGCCTCCGCCCACGGGGCCCGAACCGCCTTCTGCGACGTGTTCGCACTCAACGTCGTCCGACGCGCACATCCAGAGCGACATGGCGGCACGCAGTCGTCGTACGGCACGGCGAGCCCGAGCCCCCGGGGTCACTCCGGTGATCAACATCGAACCTCGGAAACCGTCGCACTCAACGTGCCCGCCATCCGCTGGCACCACCCTTGATCCGTCACTGTGACGTTTTGTGGGTGGTGTCAGCGGATGGCCGTCTGCCTCGCCGGCGGCCGGCCATTGCCCACCGGAGCCCTGACGCGACCCCTCGACGCGCTCTCGGCCCGACGTCTCCGCCACCGGCACGCCGCGTCGTCGGCGTGTGTCGACCGGCGCACGGGCGGCGGGCCGGTCGACCGCCGCGGTGTGCGAAACGACGTGTGCGGGCGGCATGCATGATCCACGCCTCGACCCCTGCTCACCGGCCCGTCCCGTAACGCCGATAATCTACATTATGTTAAGTAGCTGGTTCAGGCCCGCTTCCCCAGCACGTCGAAGTAGTGCGCGTTGGTCATGACGCCCAGGACGTTGCCGAACGGGTCGACGACGCTGGCGGTGACGTACCCGTCGCCCCGGACGGTGGGCTCGTCGTGCGGCGTGGCGCCGAGTTCGGCGAGTCGGTCGAGCGTGGCCCGCAGGTCGTCGACGGCCCAGTACGTGATGGAGCCGGCCGGGCCGCCGTGGACGTCGTGCGGCGCGTACGCGCTGTTGACGATGCCGAACTCGTGCTGGTAGTCGCCGATGCGGAACTCGATGTAGCCGCCGGGCACCTTGTAGTACGGCTCGATGCCGAAGAACTCGGTGTACCAGGCAGCCGCGGCGTCGAGGTCGTCGGCGAAGAAGCTGGTGGTGGTGAGTCCGCGGAGCATGGTGGTCCCTCTTCCGGTTCGTCCGTCGTGTGCTGTGCCCAGCCTGGCGGTCAAAGTGCTCACCGACTGAGCACTTTTCCGGTCAGACTCGTGGCATGCGTGCGGACCGGTTGGTGGCGACCTTGTTGTTGATGCAGGCGCGGGGCCAGGTGACGGCGGCGGAGGTGGCCGGCGAGCTGGAGGTCTCGGTGGCGACGGCGCGGCGGGACCTGGAGGCGTTGTCGGCGGCGGGTGTGCCGGTGTACTCGCAGCCGGGGCGTGGTGGTGGTTGGCGGTTGGTGGGTCGGGCGCGGACGGACCTGAGCGGGTTGACGGCGTCGGAGGCGCAGGCGTTGTTCTTGTTGGTGGGTCCGGCGGCGGCGGGGTCGCCTGAGGTGCGGGCGGCGTTGCGGAAGTTGGTGCGGGCGTTGCCGGAGACGTTCCGGGAGGGTGCGCGGGCGGCGGCGGACGCGGTGGTGGTGGACGTGGCGGGGTGGGGTGAGGTGGGTCGTGGGCGGCCCGCGTTGGTGGAGGTGTTGCAGGGGGCGGTGGTGGGTCGGCGGCGGGTGGAGTTGGTGTACGAGGGGCGTGGGCGGGTGCGGTCGGAGCGGGTGGTGGAGCCGTGGGGGTTGGTGGACAAGGACGAGGTTTGGTACCTGGTGGCGGGCACGCCGGGTGGTGAGCGGACGTTCCGAGTGGATCGGGTGGTGTCGGCCCGGGTGACGGACGAGGTGTTCGCGCGGCCGGCGGAGTTCGACCTGTCGGCGGCGTGGGAGCGCGTGGTGTCGGAGGTGGAGCGGCGGCGGTCGAGGGTGTCGGCGGTGGTGTCGGTGGAGCCGCGGCACGTGTTCGTGGTGCGGGATCAGTTCGGGCGGCACTGCGAGGAGTTGGGTGAGGTGGGTGGTCGGGCGCGGTTGCGGTTGTCGGCGCCCTCTCCCCTGATGATCGCTCAGGTGTTGGCGGGGTGGGGTGGGTTGGTGGAGGTGGTGGAGTCGGACGGGGTGCGGGCGGAGTTGGCGCGGTTGGGTGCGGAGTTGGTGGCGCGGCACGGGGGTTGAGGTCGGTGTGGCGGTCGGGGGTCAGGTGTGGTCGGTGGTGTGTTTGTCGGGTGGTTGGAGGTGGGCGTGGATGCGGTCGCGCAGGGGCCGCTCCCCCAGTGCTCTGAGGGTGGCGTCGATGAGGTCGGTGAGCGGGTAGGGCAGTTCGGCGTCGAGTTCGTGGGCGGCGGCGGTGGTGGCGTTCCACTCGGCGTCGAGGGTGGGCAGGATGGCGCGGGCGTGGTCGGTGAGGTAGACGATGCGTTGGCGTGCGTCGTCGCCGGGTTTGAGGTCGACGAGTCCGTCGCGGTGCATCTGGTTGACGGTCTGGCTGACGGCGGAGTGGGTGACGCCGATGGTCTTGGCGAGGTCGCGGATGGACTGCGGTCCCCCGCTGTTGACGAGGCTGATGACGGGTGTGTAGCGGGGGCGGAAGCCCGGTAGGCCGAGGTCGGTGTAGACGCGGCCGAGGTCGCCGTCGAGTTGGTCGAGCAGGTGGCGCAGGCGGGTGCCGAGAAATTCTCTCGAGGGTGTGGGGTCCACTCCCCTAATGTAACAGCACTGTTGCATCTGGGCTGTCGTACGTGGGAGGGGTGGTGCCGGTGTACCCGGAGGTCGAGCCGCACGAGCAGGGGATGTTGGACGTGGGCGACGGGAACCTCGTGTACTGGGAGGTGTGCGGGAACCCGGACGGCAAGCCGGTGGTGTGCCTGCACGGTGGGCCGGGGACGGGCTGCTCCCCCGGCATGGCGCGCCAGTTCGACCCGGAGGCGTACCGGGTCGTGTTGTTCGACCAGCGCGGGAGCGGTCGGAGTCGGCCGCACGCGAGCGAGTGCTCGACGGATCTGTCGGTGAACACGACGGCGCACCTGGTGGCGGACATCGAGCGGTTGCGGGAGCACCTGGGGGTCGAGCGGTGGATGGTGTTCGGCGGGTCGTGGGGTTCGACGTTGGGGTTGCACTACGCGGAGTCGTTCCCGGAGCGGGTGACCGAGGTGGTGCTGGTGGCGGTGACGACGAGCCGGTACGCGGAGTTGGACTGGCTGTACCACGGGTTGGGGATGTTGTTCCCGGAGGAGTGGTCGAGGTTCCGGGACGGCGCGGGTGTGGGCGCGACGGATCTGGTGGCGGCGTACGACGCGTTGTTGAACGACCCTGATCCGGTGGTGCGGGAGAAGGCCGCGGCGGAGTGGACGGCGTGGGAGTCGTCGATCGTATCGTTGGACCCGGATTACCGACCGGGGCCGCGGATGGCGGATCCGGCGTGGCGGATGGCGTTCGCGCGGATCACGGCGCACTACTTCCGGCACCGGGCGTGGCTGGAGGACGGTCAGGTGTTGGGCGGGGTGGGGCGGTTGCGCGGGATTCCGGCGGTCCTGGTGCACGGGCGGCTGGACCTGCAGGGTCCGTTGTGGACGGCGTGGGAGTTGGCGCGGGCGTGGCCGGACGCGGAGTTGGTGGTGGTGGAGGGCGCGTCGCACGCGGCGTCGGATCCGGGGATGCGTGAGGCGGTGGTGGCGGCGACGGACCGGTTCGCGCGTCGGCGGTAGGCGGTGTGGTGCCCGTGGGTCAGGGTGCGGGTCGCCAGACGGTGGTGGTGCGGGTGGTGACGCCTTCGAGGTCGGGTGGGACGGGTACCGGGTAGGCGGCGAGGCGGGTCCAGCCGCGGGGCATGAAGGACCGTTGGGGGTCGCCGACGAGGACGAGGGCGCCGCGGCGGTGGGCGGCGAGGAGGAACGGTTCGACGCGGGCGGCCATGTCGCGGTCGTAGAAGACGTCGCCGGCGAGCAGGACGTCGGTGTCGGGGGTGGTGTCGAGGAGGTCGCCGGCGGCGAGGGTGAGGGTGACGTCGTTGGCGCGGGCGTTGAGGGTGATGGCGGCGAGGGCGGCGGGGTCGATGTCGTTGGCGGTGACGGCGCCGCCGGCGCGGGCGGCGGCGACGGCGACGAGGCCGGAGCCGGAGGCGAGGTCGAGGACGCGGCGGCCGGCGACGAGGTCGGGGTGGTCGAGGACGTGTCGGGCGAGGGCTTGGCCGCCGGCCCAGGGGAAGGCCCAGAAGGGTGGTTCGGTGGAGCCGGTGCGTTCCCAGAGGGTGATGACGTCGTCGGCGGTGCGCAGGACGATGTCGGGGGTGAGCGGTACCGGTCGTGGGGTGGTGGTGGACCGGATGAAGTCCTCCACTAGGCGGACAGCCTCTGTGGTTCGAGGGCGCGGGAGA
This sequence comes from Saccharothrix hoggarensis, assembly GCF_042678885.1. Classification (GTDB taxonomy): domain Bacteria; phylum Actinomycetota; class Actinomycetes; order Mycobacteriales; family Pseudonocardiaceae; genus Actinosynnema; species Actinosynnema hoggarensis. The sequence continues at coordinate 3,421 of NZ_JBHTLK010000105.1, read as the reverse complement.
GGGTGTCGAGGGAGAGGCCGACGGCGTCGCAGAGGGCGGCGACGGTGAAGAAGGCGGGTGTGGGGACGCGGCCGCGTTCGATCTTGCGGAGGGTTTCGACGGAGATGCCGGCGGCGGCGGCGATCTCGACCATGCTGCGTTGGCCGCGGGCGTGGCGGAGGAGTTCGCCGAGGCGTTCGCCGCGGGCGCGGTCGGACGGGGTGAGTGGCTGTCGCACCATGCCGTGATACTAATACCGGTATTAGTATCACGGTTAGGAGCATGTGGTGATCGAGCTGAAGAGCCCCGGCGAGCTGGACGCGATGAGGGCGGCGGGGATCGTGGTGGCCGACGCGCTGGCCGCGGTGCGCGACCACGCCGCGGTCGGGGTGTCCCTGCTGGAGCTGGACGAGGTGGCCCGCCAGGTGATGCGCGACGCGGGCGCGGGGTCGTCGTTCCTGCACTACCGGCCGTCGTTCGCGCCGACGCCGTTCCCGGGCGTGATCTGCGCGTCGGTCAACGACCTGATCGTGCACGGCATCCCCGACGGGTACCGGCTGCGCGACGGCGACCTGGTCAGCATCGACTGCGGCGCGCACGTGGACGGGTGGCACGGCGACGCCGCGATCAGCTTCGTCGTGGGCGAGGCGGACCCGGCGGACCTGCTGCTCATCGACACGGCGCAGCGGGCGCTGGAGGCGGGGATCGCGGCGGCGGTGCCGGGCGCGCGGCTGGGCGACGTGTCGCACGCGATCGGGGTGATCGGGCGGGCGGCGGGGTACGGCATGCCGTCGGACTTCGGCGGTCACGGGATCGGTCGGGCCATGCACGAGGCGCCCGGTGTGCCGAACGAGGGCAGGCGGGGCCGGGGGTTGACGCTGCGCGCGGGCATGGCGCTGGCGATCGAGCCGATGTTCCACGCGGGCGGCCGCGACGAGTACTACACGGCCGAGGACGGCTGGTCGCTGCACACGGTGGACGGCAGCCGCGCCGCGCACGTCGAGCACACGATCGCGGTCACCGAGGACGGGCCGCGGGTGCTCACAGCCCCCCGGCTACCCGCAGCACCGCGCCGGTCGTGAAGGAGGCGGCGTCGCTCAGCAGCCACGCGACGGCCTCGGCGATCTCCTCCGGTTCGCCGGGGCGGCCGAGGGGGATGCGGGAGGCGACCCGGTCGGGGCGGTCGGGCACGCCGGACAGCTCGTGGATGGCGGTGCGGACGGTGCCGGCGGCCACGGCGTTCACCCGGACGCCGCGTGGACCGAGTTCCTTGGCGAGTCCGACGGTCATCGCGTCGACGGCCGCCTTGGTGGCGGCGTAATGGACGTACTCCCCCGGTGATCCCAGGGTGGCGGCGGCGGAGGACAGGGACACGATGGAGCCGCCCGGGACGACGTCGCGCGCGGCCCGCCGGGCGCAGAGCAGGGCGCCCACGACGTTGACGTCGACGACCCGTCGCAGGTCCTCGGTCCGCAGCTCGGCGAGGGTGCCGACGGGGCTGGTGATCCCGGCGTTGATGACGACGCCGGTGAGGGGGCCGAGGCGGGTGGCGGTGTCGAACAGGGCGTCGACGTCGTGCTCGTCGGACACCTCGGCGCGGACCGCGACGCCGTCGACCTCGCGGGCGAGGGCCTCGGCCTCGTCGGCGGCCGCGCGGTAGCCGATGACGACGCGGTGGCCGTCGGCGGCGACCCTGCGGACGACCGCCGCGCCGATGCCCCGGCTGCCGCCGGTGACCAGGATCAGGCCAGCCACGCGGTCACCTCCGCGTCCACGGTCGCGACGACGTCGGGGCCGTCCGGGGTGGGCACGAGCATGTGCGGCAGCCCGGGGACGTCCACGAGTCGCGCGTCCGGGGCCGCCGCGCACAGCGCCTCCTGCACGGGCCGGAACGCCGGGTACTCGTGTTCGCCGCGCAGGAGCAGCAGCGGCAGGTCGAGCTCCGCCGCGCGGGCCAGGACGTCCAGGGGTTCGGCGGCGGCGACGTTGGCGTCCGTCCACGGGTGGGCGTCCAGGGCGCCGGCGTCGATCGACGCCTCCACGACGGCCTGCGCGGTGACCGCCGGGTTGACCACGGCCAGCCGCCGCACGGGGACGAGGTCGCGGGTGGTCGCGAGCAGCGCCACGTGCCCGCCGGCGGAGCCGCCGACCAGGTCCACGGGGCCGTCGTCGCAGCCGAACCGCTCCCGCGCGGCCCGGACGAGCGCGGGCAGGGCGTCGACGGCCGTCTCGACCATCGACGCGTACCCGTGGACGTGCCCGTCGGGGTGGTGGTCCCACGGGGGCAGCGCCGGGTAGAGCCGCCACGCGTCCACGCCGGTCAGCGGCACGGCCGCCGCCATGTCCTCCGGTGTGCCGGGCGTGCCGCGCAGGTGCCAGACCACCACCAGTCGACGGCCGCTCGCCGCGGGCGGCGCCGCCACGTACCGCGTGCCCGCGGCCTCCCCTGTGATCGCCATGGCCCCGAACCTACGTCCTCGCCCGGCCCGTCGCTGTCCACCCGTCGCGAACACGCACCGCCACCGCCGGCGGCCCCGAAAGCGTGAATCCGACCCCGGTGTCACTCGAATGGCGCTTCCAGGGCACCCTGGGAGCGTGACTGGGAACGTGACCGAGCCGCGTTGCGCCGCGATCTCCGCGAGCCTGCACGAACCCCAGGCGGGCACCGCCGCCACCGCCGCCGCGTGGCTCTGCCTGGAACAACCCGGCCCGTGGGGACGTGACGCGCTCACCCAGAGCCGCCTCGACCCGCGGCTGGGCGCGGAGCTGGCCCGCCGTGCCGCCGACACCGGGGTGCGGGTGCTGCTGATCCGCCGTCCGGGCCGTCACGCCGACACCCACCACGACACCTCGCGCCGCGTCTACCTCGCCGCCACGACCCCCGGCCGGGCGTGGCTCGAGCAGGCGGACGTGGCAACCCCGGACGCGCTGCTCGACCTGGACTTCGCCGCGCTGGGCGCGGGCCGTTCCCCCGGCTTCGGCACGCCCGCCGCGCACCCGCTGTTGCTGGTGTGCACCAACAGCCGTCGTGACGTGTGCTGCGCGTTGCGCGGTCGTCCGCTCGCCGAGGACCTCGCCGCCGCCCGGCCGGACGCGGTGTGGGAGTGCACCCACACCGGGGGGCACCGCTTCGCGCCCACCGGCGTGCTGCTGCCCACCGGCTACACCTACGGCCGGCTCGACCCCGAGCTGGCCCGCCGGTTGCTCGACGACGCCGCCCGCGGGCACGTCGTCACCGACCGGTGCCGGGGCCGTTCCACCCACACCCCGCACGGCCAGGCCGCCGAGCTCGCCGTCCGGGAGCTGATCGGCGAGCACCGCGACGTGCTGACCGTCCACGACACCGCGGGCGGCGGCGCCGTCCACGGGCCGACCGTGCACCACGTCGACGGCCGTGCCTGGCGCGTCACCGTGGACGCCCGCGACCTACCGGCCGCCCGGC
>NZ_JBHTLK010000104.1:0-23492 GCF_042678885.1 Saccharothrix hoggarensis | reverse complement strand
GGCACCTTCCGCGTCGCCTCCTCGGCCGGGGCCTCGGCGGGCGCCGCGGACCCGTCGGCCGGCGCCTGGACGGGCACCGGCACGTCCACGGTGGCCAGGCCGAGCGCCGCCCGCGCCGTCTCCACCTCGGACAGGAACGACTCGGCGTCCGCGGGCCGCAGGAACGGCTCCTTGCGGGTGGCCCGGCGGACCAGCTCGGCGACCTCCGCCGGCACGTCCGGCACGGGCGGCACCTCGTCGTTCACGTGCCGGTAGGCGACCGAGATGGCGTTGTCGCCCACGTACGGCGGCGTGCCGGTCAGCATCTCGTAGAGCAGCACGCCCGCCGAGTACACGTCGCTGCGCGCGTCCGTGGTGCCCGTGGTGACCTGCTCGGGCGACAGGTAGGCGACCGTGCCCAGGATCATGGTGTCGCTGGTGACGCCCGCCGTGGACATGGCCCGGACCAGGCCGAAGTCGGCGACCTTCACCGTGCCGCCGGGCCCGATCAGCACGTTCTCCGGCTTCACGTCCCGGTGCACGAGGTCGGCGCGGTGCGCGGCGGCCAGCGGGGAGAGGATCTTCTCCAGCACGGTCAGCGCCAGCGGCACGTCGAGCTTGCCGCGCGCCATGAGCAGGTCGCGCAGCGTGCCGCCCTCGACCAGTTCCATGACCAGGTAGACGCGGTCCTCGTCCACGCCCTGGTCGTGCACCTGCACCACGCCGGGGTGGTGGAGCTTGGCCGCGGCGCGCGCCTCGCGTTCGAACCGCGCGACGAACTGCGGGTCGGCGGAGAACCGCGGGTCCATGACCTTGATGGCCACGGCGCGTTCCAGGCGGGTGTCCACACCGCGGTAGACGGTGGACATGCCGCCCCGCGCGACCAGGGCGCCGACCCGGTAGCGTTGTTCGAGCAGCCCGCCGATCACGTTCGTCGCCGACCTTTCCACAGCGGTGGATCGTACGGTGGGTGGTGCCGACCGATGCTGTGCGCTGGAGCATCCCACGCCCGCCTGTGGGATCGGCGTCAGATCCGGGTCGACGGGGTGGGAAACAGGGGGTGGCCGAAAGGCGACCCGCGGGTGTACCGCTGCCACCCGGTTGGCGCAAGGCGTGGTTCGCGGCGTTGTGGCATCGTGACGCACGTGAGTGCGATTCCTGCCGCTGCGGATGTGCTGGCTCCCGACCTGGAGGTCCTGCCCCTCCCCGAGGTCGCCGAGCGTCTTGCCCTACCGATCAACCGTGTCCACCAGCTGCTGCGCGACGGTCAACTGCTCGCGGAGCGGCGCAACGGCGTCCTCGTCGTCCCGGCGCAGTTCCTCGCGGCCGGCGGCGTGGTCAAGGGGCTGCCCGGCACCATCACGGTGCTGCGCGACTCCGGCTTCTCGACCGAAGAGATCCTGCGGTGGCTGTTCACCGAGGACGAGACCCTGCCCGGCACGCCCATCGAGGCGTTGCGCGGCGACCGCGGCCGTGAGGTGAAGCGGCGGGCACAGGCCTTGGGTTTCTGACCGGCACCGCCCACCCCCCAGACGACGACCGACCACGTCCGGGCGGCACCCCGCGCAGGGGCGCCGCCCGGACGTCGTGCTTCGCGGGGGCACGTCCCGGATGTGGCGACCCGCTGTCCGCGCCGGGGGCCGAAAAGCCGTTGCCCGTGATCGCCTCGTCCCGTACGGTCGCCGATTGTTTTCGCTGGTGGGGTCCGGTGCCGTCTGGACTTCCCGGCGTTGTCCGAGGCGAAGGTGGGTTCGTTCTATGGCGTGTCGCATCGGTGAGCTGGTGCTCGGTTGCCGCGACCCGGAGTCGCTGGCGCGGTTCTGGTGCGAGGTCCTGGGCTTCGTCGTGCTCGACCGCTACGACGACGGCTCGGTGGAGATCGGGACGCCCGAGGGGTTCGGCGGTCCCCAGCCGACGATCTTCTTCAGCCGCCGGGACGAGCCGGAGAAGGGGAAGTCGCGGCTGCACATCGACCTCAACCCCACCGACCGCGACCAGGACGCCGAACTGGAACGCCTGCTGGAGCTCGGCGCCCGCCGGGCCGACATCGGCCAGACGGGGGAGGAGTCGTGGCACGTCCTGACCGACCCCGAGGGCAACGAGTTCTGCCTGCTGAAGGCTCGTCTGAACCCGCTCTGACGGCTCAGCGGCGGTCGGTTGCTCGGGCTGCCGGGCGACCGGCCGCCACGGCGCGGGCCGCCAGGGCACTGGCGAAGGCGGGCACGGCCACGGCCAGGCGACGGCGGGTCGGGACGGCCACCCGGCGGTCCAGGGCCTGGTAGTCGGCGGCGGCCAGCTCGTCCAGGATCTCGCGGTACAGGGTGAGGGCGGTCCGGACGCACGGGCGGGAGACTGGGCGCAGCATCGGGACGCCCACCTCGGCCTCGCGGTACACGGCCAGGGTGTGGGCGACGAGGTGGCGGAAGGCACGCCGGACGCGCTGGTCCCGCTCGCCCGTCCGACGGCACCGCTCCAGCAGGTCCCGGTCGACGCCGTGCGCCGCCAGCACGTCCTGCGGCAGGTAGACGCGGCCCCGGTCGAGGTCTTCGCCGACGTCGCGCAGGAAGTTGGTGAGCTGGAACGCCCGGCCCAGGGCGGCGGCGGCCGGCTCGGCCTCCGCGCGCGGCACGACGGTGCCGAACACGGGCAGCAGCTGCAGGCCGATCACCGCCGCCGAACCGTGCACGTACCGGTCGAGCGCCGCGAAGTCCGGGTACGACGTGACGGTCAGGTCCATCCGCATCGACGCCATGAAGTCGGTGAACAGCACGGTGTCGATGGCGTGGCGGTGGGCGGTGTCGGCGAGCGCGGCGAGCACCGGGTGACCGGTCGGCCTGCCCGCCAGCTCGTCCAGCAGCTGGCGTTCCAGCAGGTCCAGCTCACCCGCCGGGTCGGGTGACGTGCCGCTGTCCACGATCTCGTCGGCCCAGCGGGCGAAGCCGTACAGCGCGTGGACGGCGGGCCGCTGCGCGGGCGTGAGCAGGCGGGTGGCGAGGAAGAACGTGCGGCCGTGCCGGGCGTTGAGCTCGCGGCAGCGGGCGTAGGCCTGGGCCAGGTCGGTCACGCGGACCCGCCGGCCGGGGTGGGTGACGACCGCGCCGGCTCGACCGGTGCGGCGCTCGATCGGGAGAACGGTGTCGCGGCCATCGGCGTCATCGTCGCACAACGGCCGGTGGTCCGGCTCGACATGCCCTACCTGCGCGGAGGGGTGGCTGATCGCTCGCCGAGGAGCATGGTGCGACGCATGTCCGGTGCGGTTGGCGTCGACGGCTTGCGGGTGGCGGCGGGCGTGAGGTCGTGCGCGGGGTCGGGTGTGCCGCGCGGCTCGGTCACCGGGCTGCTCGGGCCGAGCGGGTGCGGCAAGACGACGGTGCTGCGGGGCCGTGGTCGGGGTGCAGGTGGTGGCGTCCGGCACGGTCACGGCGCCCGGGCGCCCCGCGGGCAGCCCCGTGCTGCGCGACCGGATCGGCTGCTCGACGCAGAGCCCTTCGGTGTACGCGGACCTGACCGTGGCGGAGAACCTGCGCTACTGCGCGTCGATCTTCCGCGCGCCCGGACCGGCACGCTCGGCATGGCGCTGGGCCTGTTCGCCGGCGCGTTCGCCCGCACCGAGTTCCAGGCCGTGCAGTTCATGCCCGCGATCGTCATGCCGCAGGTGCTGCTGTGCGGCCTGTTCGTGCCGCGCGACGGATGGCGACCGTGCTGGACGGGATCTCCGACGTGCTGCCGCTGTCCTACGCGGTCGACGCGCTGACGCAGGTCACGACGTCGTCCGAGGTCGACGGCACGCTGGGGCGGAACCTGCTGGTCATCGCCGGGTGTGCGCTCGTGGCGCTGCTGCTGGGCGCCGGGACCCTGCGCCGACGGACCCCGTGATCCGCTGCGCGGCCAGCCGTCCCGAGATCAGCACCGGCGGCACGCCCACGCCCGGCGTGGTGCCGCAGCCCGCCAGCACCACGTTGTCCAGCACGAGGTTGCGCGGCCGGAACGGGCCGGTTTGCGCGAACGTGTGCGCGGCCGAGAACGGGGTGCCCGCGGCGAGGCCCATCGCGGCCCAGTCCCGGGGCGTGACCAGGTGCTCCACCTCGATCGCGTCGCCGAACCCGGTCAGCCCGCGCGCCTCCAGCACGCCCACCAGCTCGTCGCGGTAGGCCGGGCCGACGCGCTCCCAGTCGATGGGGCCGACGCGCAGGTTCGGCGCCGGCGCCAGCACGAACATGCCCTGCCCCGGCGGGGCCGTGACCAGCAACGACGGGTCGCTCATCAACGTGCCGCGGCGGGTCAGCTCGTCGAACGTCCGCTCCCACGCGTGCCCGAAGAACAACGTGTGGTGGGCCAGCTCCGGCCATGTCCGGTCGACGCCCGCGTGCAGCACGACCGCCGACGGCGACCACGTGATCGGCACCGGCCGGCGCGGGCGGTGCCCCAGAAGGCGGTACGACACCGGCAGGTCCGGGGTGAGCACCACCGCGTCGCACGGGATGCGCTCGCCGTGCGTGGTCCGCACCGCCGCGACCCGGCCGCCGACGCGCTCCAACCACGCCACGGGCGTCTGGAAGCGCAGGTCCGCGCCCGCGTCCCGGGCCGCCGCCGCCAACGCGTCCGGCAGCGCCCGCATCCCGCCGCGGGGGTGGTAGACGCCCGCGACCGTGTCCATGTACGCGATCACGGCGTACGCGGCGAGGGCCTTGCGCGGCGGCACGCCCGCGTACAGCGACTGGAACGAGAACACCCGCTGCAACCGCTCGTCGCGCACGAACCGCGCCACCGCCGGCGCGAGGCGGCCGAACCCGCGCAACGCGGCCAGCTTCGCCAGGTGCGGCGTGAGCAGGGACAGCGGCGAGTCGAAGTTCGACCCGATGAACGAGTCCCGCTCGACCTGGTACAGCTCGGTCAGCCAGCGGCGCAGCGCCCGGTACCCGGCGGCCTCGCGGGGACCGGCGAACCGGCGCACCTCGGCCTCCATCGCGTCCGCGTTCGCGTGCACGTCGAGCGTGGCGCCGTCGGCGAAGCGGGCCCGGTAGGCGGGCTCGACGGGCAGCAGGTCGAGCCGGTCGCGCAGCGAGTCGCCGACCGCGCCCAGCGCCTCGTCCACCAGCTCCGGCATGGTCAGCACGGTGGGCCCGGTGTCGAACTCGTACCCGCCCAGGTCGAGCCGCCCGGCCCGGCCGCCGGGCACGGCGTCGCGCTCCACCACGGTGACCCGGCGCCCCGCGCCGAGCAGGTGCAGCGCCGCGGACAGCCCCGCCAGCCCCGCGCCCAGCACGACCACGAGGTCGGTGCGGACGTCGACCGTGCGCATCGTCACGAAGTCCGCTTCGTGGCGCTGATCGCCAGCTCGGCCAGCCGCTCGCCGGCCGGTTCGGCGACCGGCGCGCGTTCCAGCGCCCGCAGCGCCGACCCGGTCAGCTCGGTGATCCGCTCCTCGACCGCGTCCACCGCGCCGACCTCGCGCAGCCGGGCGCGCACCTCGTCCACCGCGGCGACGTCCAGGTCGGGCCGGCCCAGCGCGTCGTGCAGCACGTCCGCGCCGAACTCCATGCCCAGCGCCACCAGCAGCGTCCGCTTGCCCTCGCGCAGGTCGTCGCCCGCCGGCTTCCCCGTCACGGCCGGGTCGCCGAACACGCCCAGCAGGTCGTCGCGCAGCTGGAACGCCACCCCGATGTCGGCGCCGAACGCGCGCAGCCCGGCCACCAGCTCGGGCGAGCCGCCGCCGATCGCCGCGCCCATGTGCAGCGGCCGTTCCACGGTGTACGCGGCGGTCTTGAGCCGGTCGATGCGCAGCGCGGCGTCCGCCGACGCGTCGCCGCGCGCCTGGGTGAGCACGTCGAGGTACTGGCCCGCGAGCATCTCGGTGCGCATGTCGCGCCACGGCAGGCTCAGCCGGTGGAGGGCGTCGGTGGGCAGGCCGGCCGCGAACAGCATGTCGTCCGCCCAGGCCAGGGCCACGTCGCCGATCAGCACGGCCGCCGCCAGCCCGAACCGCTCGGGCTCGCCGAGCCAGCACTGCTCGCGGTGCCTGCGCGCGAACCGGACGTGCACCGTCGGCATGCCGCGGCGGGTCTCGGAGGCGTCCATCAGGTCGTCGTGCACCAGCGCGCACGCCTGGATCAGCTCCAGCGAGCTGACGGCGGTCAGCACCGCGTCGGCCAGCTCGCCGTCCGGGTCGCCGCCCGCCGCGCGCCAACCCCACCAGGCGAACGTCGGCCGGATGCGCTTGCCGCCGCCGAGAACGAAGTCGGCCAGCGCGTCCACGGCGCCGGTGAAGGTCTCCTCCATGCGCGCGCCCAGGGCCCGGCGGTCGGCGAGGTAGCCCGCCAGCGCTTCGTCGACGTGCTTGGGCAGTTCGAGGTCCAACGGGTGGGGCGGCACCCGTCTATGGTCACCTCTGCGGCCGCCGCGCGCCCAACCGGGGGGTCGTCCCAGAACGTGAAAGACGCCTCCCACTGGCCGGACCTACCTCTAGGCTGGTGGCATGACGTCGGTGGTGGAACGCCTGCCCGGGGGCTCGCCCGTGTTCTCCGTCGAGTTCTTCGCGCCGCGGGACGCCGCGGACGAGGCCGTGCTGTGGCGCGCGATCCGCGAGCTGGAAGCCCTCGACCCGGCGTTCGTCTCCATCACCTACGGCGCCGGCGGCTCGTCCCGCGACCTCACCATCCGCACCACCGGCCGGGTGGCGCAGGAGACGACGCTGCTGCCGATGGCCCACCTGACCGCCGTCGACCACTCCGTGGCCGAGCTGCGCAACGTGATCGGCTGGTACGCGGCGGTCGGCGTGCGCAACATCCTCGCCGTGCGCGGCGACCCGCCCGGCGACCCGCACGGCGAGTGGGTGCCCCACCCGGAAGGGCTGACGTACGCCGAGGAACTCGTCCGGCTGTGCCGTGAGCTGGGCGACTTCTGCGTGGGCGTCGCCGCGTTCCCGTACGGGCACCCCCGCTCGGCGGACCTCGACGCGGACACCGAGTACCTGGTGCGCAAGCTCCGCGCCGGCGCCGACTTCGCGATCGCCCAGCTGTTCTTCGAGCCCGAGGACTTCCTGCGCCTGCGCGACCGCGTCGCCGCGCGGGGCTGCGACGCGCTCCTGCTGCCCGGCCTGATGCCGTTGACGACGACGCGCACGCTGGCGAAGACGGTGGAGCTGTCGGGCGCGCCCGTGCCGCCGTCCGTCGCCCGCCGCCTCGACCCGTACGCGGACGACCCGGCGGGGTTCCGCGCGGCCGGGATCGACCTGGTCACGGAGATGGGGGAGCGGCTGCTCGCCGAAGGCGTGCCGTCGCTGCACTTCTACACGTTCAACCGGTCGAAGGCGACCCGCGAGATCGTTGGCCGACTCGGGTTGGTGCCGGCGCGAAGCGTGTGAGGAAGGGCCGTGGTGGGTTGCGACGGGGTGCCGCAACCCACCACGGCACTCAGGCGTGCAGGTGGCGTTCCGTCGCGGAGTCGAGGGTCACGGCCAGGCGGTTGAGGCCGTTGATGCTGATGATCGCGGCCAGCAGGTCCGCCAGCTCCTTCTCCCCGAACGCGGCGCTCGCGCGCTCCCACAGCTCGTCCGGCACGCCGTGCTCGCCGATCCGCGTCACGGTGTCCGTCAGCTCCAGCGCCAGCCGCTCGGTCTCGGTGAAGAACCGCGACTCCCGCCACGTCGACACGGCGAAGAGGCGCTGCGGGTTCTCCCCCTCCTTGATCGCGTCGAGCGCGTGCATGTCGACGCAGTACGCGCAGCCGTTGACCACCGACGCGCGAAGCTTCACCAGGGCCAGGAGCGTGTGGTCGACGTGCTCGGTGACGTAGGTGTTCAGCTCGATCATCAGCCGGTAGGCGTCGGGCGCCACCTTGGCGAAGTTCATCCTCATACCCGGTGGACGGGGCAGCGCGGCGAAGTGTGACAGCGCCTAGGCGACGACGCCGCGGCGGTGCGCGACGATCGCCAGGACCAGCACGATCAGCACCGCCCCGCCGGTCAGGCCGGCCACAAGCATGGTCCAGCCGAAGTACGAGACCGAGTTCTGCCCGGCGTACCGGACGGTGGCGTTCAGCATCGACGCCTGGCCGGGCTTGGGGGCCCACGCGATGGTCGCGTCGTCCTCCTCACGCCCGTTCGTGTCGATGATTTCACCCGGGAAGCTGATTTTCACCTGGATGTCGGCGCGTTCCGGCGGCACCTGGGTCAGGTCGACCGACCCGGACAGCGTCACCAGGTCGCCGGACCGCCGGAAGGACAGCTGGTACCGGCTGGACGACGCGCTGGTCGCCGCCGACAGGTTCCTGACCTCGTCGAACGTCAGCCCGCTGAAGGACAGCTGGGTGCCGACGTAGTCGTCCACCTTGTACGGCTTGGTGGTGACCCGCCCGGCCAGCTCGCTCGGCACCTTCAGCTGGGGTCCGGGGTCGTTGTCCGCGCTCGGCGGCGTGGCGGCGGTGATCTCCCCGGACACGCGGTCGTCCTGCGACAACGCCATCGCCGCGTGCAGGCGGACGCACCCCGTCAGCGAGAACAGCGCGAGGAGGAAGACCGGCAGGAGGAGCGCGGAGGCTCTGGGCACGCGGCCATCCTGCCGGCCGGGTCAAAAGTTGACCGCCGGGACACGGTCGTGCGCTTGGCTAATTACCTGTTGGTGGGATAAGCCCGGAGGTAACGTGCGGCGCATGCCAACCTCCTCCGCCGGCGTGCACGGCATCAGCAACCAGTACGTGGCCGATTACGCGGCGGCGGACCCGCTGATCGCGACGTTCATGGGCGTCCCGGGGCACGACGACCGGCTCACCGACTACTCGCCCGAGGGCCACGCCGCCCGCGCCGAGCTCGCCCGCGAGGCGGTCGCCGCCATCACGGCGGCCGAGCCCGCGGACAAGTCGGAGGCCGACGCGAAGGCCGTGTTCCTGGAGCGGGTCGGCCTGCAGGTCGAGCTGTACGACGCCGGCCTGGCCGAGGGCAGCCTCAACGTCATCGCGAGCCCCGTGCAGAACCTGCGCGAGGTGTTCGACCAGATGCCGACCGAGACCGAAGACGACTGGGCCGTCGTCGCGAAGCGGTTGACCGCCATGCCGGACGCCGTGGCGAACCTGCGCGCGGGCCTGTCCTACTCCGCCGACCAGGGCCGCGTCGCCGCGTTGCGGCAGGTGAGGAAGGTCGCCGAGCAGTGCGACACGTGGGCGGGCCGTTCGGGCGGCAAGTCGTTCTTCGCCGCCCTGATCGCGGACGCCCCCGTGGACGGCGCGCTGCGCACCGAGCTGGAGACGGGCGCGAAGGCCGCCTCCGAGGCGTTCGGCGACCTGGCCCAGTACCTCCGCGCCGACCTCGCGTCCAGGGCGCCGGAGAAGGACGCGGTGGGCGAGGACGTCTACCGGTTGCACTCGCGCTACTTCACCGGCTCCCGCCTCGACCTGGCCGAGGCCTACGAGTGGGGCTGGGGCGAGTTCACCCGGATCGAGGCCGAGATGCGGCAGGTCGCGAACCGGATCAAGCCGGGCGCGACGCTCGCCGAGGCCGCCGCCGCGCTGGACGCCGACCCGCGGTACGTGGTGCGCGGCAAGGACGGCCTGCAGTCGTGGATGCAGGAGCTGTCCGACAAGGCCCTGCTCGAACTGCGGGACGTGCACTTCGAGCTGCCCGACGAGCTGATGCGCCTGGAGTGCCGCATCGCGCCGCCCGGCGGTGGCGTCGGCGCGTACTACACGAGCCCCACGCCGGACTTCTCCCGGCCAGGCCGCATGTGGTGGTCCGTGCCGGACGACAAGGAGGAGTTCTCCACCTGGCGCGAGGTCTCGACCGTCTACCACGAGGGCGTGCCGGGCCACCACCTGCAGATCGCCACGGCCGTCTACCAGGCGGAGAAGCTGAACGAGTTCCAGCGCCTGATGTGCTGGGTGTCCGGCCACGGCGAGGGCTGGGCCCTGTACTCCGAGCGGCTGATGCGCGAGCTGGGTTACCTGGAGGACGACGGCGACCTGCTGGGCATGCTCGACGCGCACCTCTTCCGCGCGGCCCGCGTCATCATCGACATCGGCATGCACCTGGAGCTGGAGATCCCGAAGGGCACCGGCTTCCACGAGGGCGAGCGGTGGACCCCGGACCTCGGCCTGGAGTTCATGCTCACCCGCACCATCACCGAGCCCGCGCACGTGCGGGACGAGATCGACCGCTACCTGGGCTGGCCCGGCCAGGCGCCGTCGTACAAGCTGGGCGAGCGGCTGTGGCTCGCGGCCCGCGACGACGCCCGCGCCCGGCACGGCGACGCGTTCGACCTGAAGGCGTTCCACAAGCAGGCGCTGGAGATGGGCGCGATGGGCCTCGACACGCTCCGCGAGCGGCTCACCGAACTCTGATGCCACGATCCGGTGACCTCGCCTCACGCCGAGGTCACCGGATCGGGTGTTGGATGGGCGCGGGAACGACGTGCAGGGGGAGCGAATGACCAGACGTGCCAGGCGATCGGCGCTCGGCGTGGTGCTGGCGGGCGCGCTGCTGATCAGCGGGTCGCCCGCGTCCGCGCTGGCGCAGCCGGGCGGCTCGGAGCAGGCGGAGTGGCGCGTCCGGCAGGAGATCGTGGACCACGCGCTGCGCGAGGTCGGCGCGCGCGAGGCGAACGGCAACTACTACCCGCAGCAGTACCAGAGCGTCGACCAGGGCATCCTGCGGCCGGCCGAGTGGTGCGGCGTGTTCGTCAACTGGGCGTGGACGACCGGCGGCGTGCCCGAGCGGCCGTCGATGCGCCCGGCGCCGGGCGGGTCCGTCCTCGACCAGGGGCACTGGGCGACGTACTGGCAGAAGTGGGGCAAGGCCAACGGCCGGTGGAAGGACATCGCCGAGCGCGACGTCGAGCCGGGCGACGCCGTCGTCTACGGCAACTACCCGGACATGCACGCGCACGTCGGCCTGGTGGTCGAGGTCAAGTACGACCGCACCGGCCGCAAGGCGACGCACGTCCGCACCGTCGAGGGCAACTTCGACGACCGGGTCGTCTACTCGAAGCTGCGCCCGATCGAGGGCCTGAACGCGGGCAAGTACCTCCAGGCGACGGGCTTCGTCTCGCCGTTCTAGGGGTTCGCGTGGGGTACCTGATCACGCGGCTCACCGTGAGCCGCGTGGTCACGTAACCGCGTGATCACGGTGAACCGCGTGGCCGCGTGGCCGCGTGGTCAGTCCAGCGGGAGCCGGCGCCCCAGCACGGCGAACGGCCGCGGGTCGCCGGTGAACTGGTAGTGCCGCAGCACGTCCACGAAACCCACCCGCCGGTACAGCCGCCACGCCTTGCTCGGCCCCTCCGGCGTGGACAGCAGCACGCGCGAGGTGGGCACGCCGTCCAGCAGGTTGCGCAGCAGCTGCTCGCCGATGCCCCGGCTCTGCGCGGTCGGCAGCACGTGCAGCTCGGTCAGCTCGAAGTAGTCCTGCATCCACTCCTCGACCGCGTTCGGCCCGGCGACCATGGTGAGGCCGTGCCGCACCTGCTCGTGCCACCACTGGCCGACCGAGCCGCGGTAGCCGTAGCCGATGCCGATCAGCTCGTCCCGCTCGCCCAGCGCCACCACGCACCGCCAGCCGTCGCGCAGCATGTGCGCCAACCACATCGGCGCGCGCTGCTCGGCCGTGCCGGGCGGGTACTCCATCGCGCTCACGTAGAGCGCCAGCGCCTCGTCCAGCCGGGTGTTCAGCTCCCGCGCGGAGAGCGTGACGATCCGTCGCGACGGCGCGGCGGTCATCGGGCGACCTCGGCGGGCGTGCCGCCGGTCAGGTCCACGAGACCCGCGTAGGTGGTGGGGTAGACGGCGTGCGGGTGCCCGGCCGCGGCCCACACCACGTCGTACCGCTCCAGCGCGACGTCCACGAACGTGCGGATCGGCGCCGGGTGCCCCACGGGCGAGACGCCGCCGATGACCTGCCCGGTGTGCTCGCGCACGAACGCGGGCGTGGCGCGCTCGATCGAGTCCGCGCCCGTCAGCTCGGCGAGCCTGCCGGGGTCCGCCCGGTGCGCGCCGGACGTGAGCACGAGCAGCGGGGTGGCCACGCCGTCGCGGACCGCCGCGAACACGAGGCTGTTCGCGATCGCGCCGACCGGCACGTCCACGGCCGCGGCCGCCTCGGCGGCGGTGCGGACGGCGTCGGCCAGCACGCGGATTCCGTTCGCTGCCTCGTGGTGGCCCGCTTCGGACAGTGCGGCGGCCACCTTGCGGATGCCGGGGTGGTCGAGTGCGCTCACCTGTTCATGAGACCACGGGCGGTCGGGTTGAGGAGTTCCGGGCCGGCAGGTTAGTCTGATCTCGCTCGAACGTTTGTTCGAGCTATGCCTTGGTGGTGGGGCGGGGGAAGCGCCCCACCACCAAGTGCCGCCGTCTCCCCGCGGCGGTCGTCGCTGTTCCGACGCCGCGAGGAGGCCGCGAGATGACTTCGACCTTCCCCCGTCGCACACCCCTCCCGCTACCGCCGGCGTCGGCGGTGGTCCTGCTCGGCCAAGCCCGGCAGTGCCTGGCCGAGGCCGACCGCGACCCGGTGCCGCACACCCGCTTCGCCACGGCCTACCTGGCCGCGATGCGGGCCGCCGCGGCCGTGCTGGCGGCGCGGGGCCGACCCCACCGGGGCCGGGCCAAGCCGACCAGCGTGTGGGTCCTGCTGCCCTCCCTCGCGCCGGAGCTGCGCGAGTGGGCCGCGTTCTTCGCCGAGTGCTCGGCGACGCGCGCGGCCGTGCAGGCGGGCATCACCAGGCAGGTCACCCCGCGCGCAGCCGACGACCTGGTGCGCCAAGCGGCGCAGTTCACGGAGCTGGTCGACGAGATCATGTACGAGGACGGACTGTGAGCAGGGGACTGGTCGCCTACGACCGCCTGATCGACGTGGTGGAGCAGGAAGCCGAGCGCCTGGCGGCGTCGGCCGAGGGGCAGCGCCCGGAACGCCAGGTGCCCGCGTGCCCGGGGCTCAACCTCGGGGAGACGGCGAGGCACGTGGGCAGCACGTACCGGATGGTGACGACGTGGCTGAGGGAAGGCAGCCAACCGCTGGTGTGGCAGCAGGACCCCGTGAAGGGGCAGACGTTGCCCGAGTACGTGCGGTCGGGCGTGCGGCCGCTGGTGCGGGCGCTGCGGCCGCACGGGCCGGACGACCCGTGCGAGACGTGGTGGCCGGCCGAGCGCAACCACAACTTCTGGGCGCGCAGGCTCGCGCACGAGTCGACCGTCCACCGGATGGACGTCCAGTCGGCGGCCGGGCTGCCGGTGGACCCGGTGGACGACGACGTGGCCGAGGACGGCGTGGACGAGGTGCTGTCGCTCTGGCTGGGCCACCGGCTGGACCTCCTCGGCGTGCGCGGCACGCGGGAGGGCAGCGTGGCGATCCGGACGGGGACGAGGCTCTGGGTGGCCAAGGCGGGCCCGGAACCGGCGCGGGCGTGGCTGGCGACCGAGGAGGAGGCCCGTGCGGCGGACGGCGAGGTGACCGGCCCCCCGATGCAGGTCTACCGCTGGCTGTGGGGCCGCATCCCGGACCGCGACCTGCCCGAGCCGTCCGGCGACCACGACGCGATCGCCCAGCTGTGGGCGCTGTTGAGGCTCGCCACCAAGTGAGACGCGCGCCCGTCGCCGGCCACCCGGCCTCCGCCGGCGACGGGCGCGCCCCGTGCCGTTCCCGGTCGCGCGATCCCGATCGAGGCCGTCCCCCGCCCGGGACGTCGGCGCTAGGTTGGGGTGGTGCAGCTCCCACCCTGCCTCGTGTGCGGCGGACACGCGCCCGACAGCAGCCGCGGGTTCGCGTCGACGTTCGACGAAGCGCAAGCCACCGAGGTGCTCGGACACGCGCCGCCGGAGACGGCGTCGGTGGTCGACGTGGACGGGAAGCGGCTGTGGATCGGGCACGGGTCCTGCACCGGCTTCACCCTGCGGACGAAGGAGCGATCGGCCGAGGAACTCCGCGGCAGGTTGACGAAGCGCCGCGAGCGGGAACGGGTGGTGGAGGCGTACCGGCTGCGTCAACAGGCCAAGGCCGACGCGCCTCGACGAGCCGGCGCGCGCAGCCCCGTCCAAGTCGGGATGAGTCGGGACCAGGTCCGCCAGCTGCTCGGCCCGCCGCATGGGAGCACCACCCTGCAGGCGTACCTGGCCACGTTCAGCGCGAGCGCCGTGCTCGGTGGGTCGTCCGCTGACGAGTACTGGCTGTACCGGCACGTGCCTCCGGGGCGCAACACGGAGATCGCCTTCAAGAGCGGTCGAGTCGTCGAGGTGCGGACTCCGCGCAGGGACGGCTGAGGACGGGCCGGCGTCGGGAGCCGGCCCGCGCGGTCACAGCGCCAGCGCCGCCGCTTCCCGGAGACCGTCGTCGGTGGCGGTTTCGAGGCGGAAGCGGGCTTCCCTGCCGTCGATCTCCAGCACGCCCACCGAGTTGCCGAAGTGCGGGCCGCTGAGCTTGCGCCACGCCACCGGGTCCGGCGAGATGCCGCGCCGGTCCGCCCACCACCGCAGCACCCGCGCGACCGGCCGCGACCAGGACACCCGGAACGCCGGCCGGAACACCCACGGCGGGTCGTTGTGCACGGGCGAGCAGACGAGTTGGTAGACCTTGGAGTCCACCGCCGACGGGAACGACGCCCGCGCCGCGTAGCTGTGGTGCACGTCGCCGGACAGCACGCACACCGTGCCGGGCGCGTCGTCGGAGCGGGCGATCCGCTCCAGCAGCCGGGCCAGCCGCTCGAACGACGCCCGGAACGCGGGCCAGTGCTCCAGGTCCGCCACCTGCCGCACCTTCTCGCCGACGCGGCCGCGCCACCCCGGCAGGCCCGCCATCCGCTCGTTCATCGACTGGAAGTGGCTCAGCGCGTGCGGCATCAGCCACGGCAGCGACGAGCCGATCAGCAGGTGGTCGACGTCGCCCTCGGCGTTCTCCTCGATCCAGTCGAACTCGCGGTCGCCGACCATCAGCCGCTGCGGCCCGCCGAGGATGCGCCCGCTGCGCGTGTCGATCACCAGCAGCCGCACCCGGCCGAAGTCGCGCCGGTAGCTCCACCGCGTCGACTTGCCGCCGTCGACCTCGCGGTCCGCCTGCTCGGCGAAGTCCTCCAGCAACGCCTGCACGTCCCCGCCGCTCGACCGGACCTTGTCGTACAGCGCGTCGCGCGCCAGCTCGTCCGGGCTGAGGTTGCCCAGGTGCTGGTACACCCAGTACGACGCGAGGCCGGCCCGGATGCGCTCCGGCCACCACCGCTTGCCCGCCATCTGCTCGCGCCACGTCCGCGAGGTGTTCCAGTCGTCGCGCACGTCGTGGTCGTCGAAGATCATCGACGTGGGGACGACGGACATCAGCCAGCGGATCTCGGGGTCGGCCCACGACTCGTGGTACAGCTCGCCGTACTCGCGGAACGACACCACCTCGCCCGCCGGCTCCGGTCTCCGCTCGGCCAGCCACCGCGTGATCCGGGGCGTGGGCTCGTCGGCGTAGACCTGGTCGCCGAGCAGCACCAGCGCGTCGGGCCACTCGTCGTGCGGCTGGTCCTTCATCCGCAACGCGTACGCGTCCAGCGCGTCGGGGCCCAGCTTGTCCGGCATCCCCTCCGGCTTCGCCGCGCGGCACGACCCGAACAGCAGCCGTCGCACCGGCGTGGTCCGGATGGACGGCGGCGGGAACGGCGAGTCCGGCCGGGGCCACACCACCTCGTCGTCCAGCCGCACTTCGTACGGCGTGGTCGTGCCCGGCGTCAGCCCTTCGACCACCACCAGGGCGAAGTGCTGCTCCCCGACCTGGAACGTCCGGGCGCGGTGGCCCGCCACGGTCACCGCGCACGCGGCGTCGGTCTCGACCCACACGGTCGCCGAAGTCGGGTCCACGTGCCGCAGCACCGGACCAAGAACCAGCTCAGCCATTGCGCAGACGTTACCTTCGGAACCATGACTACGAGGTGGCACGACGTCGTCATCGACTCCGCCGAGCCGGCCGCGCTCGCCCGTTTCTGGTCGGCGCTGCTCGATCGGCCGATCACCGGCGAGGACGACGACGAGGTGGACGTGGCGCTCGCCGAGGGCCAGGAACTGGTGTTCGTGCCGGTGGGGGACCCGAAGTCGGTGAAGAACCGGCTGCACCTGGACCTGGCGTCGACGTCCCCGGCGGACCAGGAGGCGATCGTGACGCGGGCCGTCGACCTCGGCGCGAGGCCGGTCGACGTCGGGCAGGGCGACGTGCCGTGGGTGGTGCTCGCCGACCCCGAGGGCAACGAGTTCTGCGTGCTGGAGCAGCGGGACGAGTACGCGCACACCGGCCCGGTGGCCGCGGTGGTGGTCGACTCGCTCGACCCGCGGGCGCAGGCGGCGTTCTGGGCCCACGCGACCGGGCTGCCGGTGACCCGCGAGCACCCCGACTACGCGTCGCTGACCCAGGCCGCCGGGCCGTCGCTGGAGTTCGTGCGGGTGACCGAGCCGAAGACGGTGAAGAACCGCCTGCACGTCGACGTCGTGCCGCCCGCCGACGGCGACCTGCCGACCGAGGTGGCCCGGCTGGAGGCGTGCGGCGCGGTGCGGGCGGACGTCGGCCAGTCCGACGTGCCGTGGGTCGTGCTGGCCGACCCCGAGGGCAACGAGTTCTGCGTGCTCACGCCCCGCTGACCGACCGGCGGGAACGCCCCGAGGCCGATCGCCACGCCCGGCACCGTGAGCACGGCCCGGCGGTCGTGGTCGTGGCCGTCCGCGAACGCCGTGACGGCGGGTGGCGCCGACCGGACACGGGAAAATCCACCTTCGCCGCGCGCACATCGGTAATGTCGGGCGGGACCGAGTGCCTGGGGGGTGACGGTGAGACCCGCGTACCTCGAGCCCCGCACGGACGTCCCCGCGGTGGACGACTGGTCCACCCGACTGGCGCTCGACGAGTTCCGCGGCTCCGCGCGCGTGGCCGGTGTCCTGGCGGTGGTGTTCCTGGTCGGCGCGGTCGGCCTCGCGGTGTTCCCCGAGTCGACGCCCGGCACCGTGGCGGCGATCGTGGTGCTCGCCCTGCTGGGCCTGGTGACGGGCATCCTGCCGCTCGCCTACCGGCACGAGACGGCGCCGCGCCGGCGCGGGCTGCTCGACCGGCCGTGGCGTCGCGTCCCGGCGACCGCCGCGGTCGGCGGGCCGTGGGAAGAGGACCGGCTCCTGGTGTTCACCGACGGCGCGACGCTGGTCCTGCGCGGCACGCTGCTCGGCATCCCGAGCCTGGTGCTCGACCGGCAGGAGCTGTTCCTGTGCGGTCCGGACGACGACGGCCGGGCCGTGGTGCGCGTCGCGGGCCTGTGCCGCCTGCTCCCCGTGAAGGTGGACGAGGTCGAGACCCGTCCCCGCGAACGCGAACCGCACCTGGTGGGCCGACCGCTGGACGACCCGGTGGTGGCGCGGGCGTTCCGCGGCTTCCGCTGGGGCACCCGAGCCCGGGTGTGGCCCGTCGCGGGAGCGGCGGTCGGCGCGATGACGGCGGCGCTGAGCGCGTGGCCGCTGTCGCCGGCCGGGCTCGTGGTCGGCGGGCTGCTGATCGCCTTCTCCGCCGTGATGCTGCCGGGCGTGTCGGCCATCGGCGGGCTGTACCGCGAGGCGGTGGCGGCGGCCGAGTCGGCGTCGCGGTGGACGCCCGTCCCCGTCACGCTCTTCCCGCGGGCAGCCGACCACGAGGTCGCCGGGCTCGCCCAGCTGCCGGGCGGCACGGCGGTGGTGCGATTTCCCCTGCCCGACCTCGACCTGGTCGCCAACATCGCCGACACCGGCACGATGTGGATGGCGGGCGACGGCAACGGCGTCGTCACCGTCGGCGTGCCGCGCCTGCCCGCGCTGATGATCGCGGTGGTGCGACCGGACAGCGACGACTCGGACGACACGCCGCCCCCGTGGCTCCTGCGCACCCTCGAACCGTCGTGGGACGACGTGCCGGCGCTGCGGGCCTGAGCCGTCCGGCCCGCGGCGCCGGTCGTGGAACCGGTCGTCAGCGCAGGGTCAGCAGGGTCTCCGACTCGACGCGGGTCAGCTTCTCCGGGTTGCGGACGTAGTAGATGCCGGTGATGCGCCCCTCGTCGACCCGGATCGCCATGATGCCGTCGATCTCGCCGTCCATCCGCAGCACCAGGGCCGGGTTGCCGTTGACCGTGGTCAGCTCGCAGGTGAGCGCGCCCTTGAGCTTGAGGAGACCGGCGCGGACGAGGCGGGTGACCTTGTCGGCCCCGAAGATCGGGTTCGGCACGGCCTGCTTGACGCCGCCGCCGTCGCTCACGAGGACGACGTCGGGGGCGAGCACGTCCAGGAGCCCTTGGACGTCCATGGTCTCCAGCGCGCGCTGGAGTGACCGGAGGGCGGCACGGGTCTCGCTCGGGGTGACCACGGAGCGGGGGCGGCGGGCGTCGACGTGCCGGCGGGCGCGGTGGGCGATCTGGCGGACGGCCGCGGGCGTCTTGTCGACGGCGTGCGCGATCTCGTCGTAGCTGATGTCGAAGACCTCGCGCAGCACGAACACGGCGCGTTCCGTCGGCGACAGCGTCTCCAGGATGAGCATCAGCGCCATCGACACGCTCTCGGCGAGCTCCACGTCCTCGGCCACGTCGGGGGAGGTGAGCATCGGCTCGGGCAGCCACGAGCCGACGTACGCCTCCTTGCGGCGCTTCAGGGTGCGCAGCCGGTTGAGCGCCTGCCGGGTCGTGATCCGGACCAGGTAGGCGCGCTGGTCGCGCACCTCGGCCAGGTCGACCTCGACCCACCGCAACCAGGTCTCCTGGAGGACGTCCTCCGCGTCGGCCGCCGATCCGAGCATCTCGTAGGCGACGGTGAAGAGGAGGTTGCGGTGGGCGACGAACGCCTCGGTCGCCAGGTCGGTGGCGTGGTCGCTCATGGATCGACCCTCTCTCGTCGTGACCGGCCCAGCCTGCCAAGGCGGCGAGCGCGAGGGGCGCCGAACGGGGCGACGTTCACGCGATCCCCTCCTGCCGCACGGCGCTCGCCGCCGCTTCGCGCCTGGCCCGCACCGCCTGCTCCCGCTTGGCGTCCTTGGCCCACCACTTGCGCGTGCCGGGCTTGCGGGCCTCGTGCCCGAGCTGCCAGACGATGCTCCGGCAGATCAGCTCCTTGGCCTTCCCGCCCGGCCGACCGCCGAGGTGGAGACCCTTGGCCGTGTCGTCCCGGCGCGAGAACTGGAAGATGCCGGCGCGCCGGCCGAGGCTGATGCACTGCCCGAGGAACCCCACCTCGACGGGCGCGGGCCGGGTTCCCGCGATCCGGCTCAGCACCGTCTCGGCGGCCTGCGGGCCCAGCTGCACCGCGGCCTGGCAGCTCATCCGGAACGGCAGGTCCGACGGCGCCGCCGAGTCGCCGGCCGCGACGATGCGCACGTCGTCCATGCTGGTCAGCGTCTCGTCGGTGAGCAGGCGACCGGCGGCGTCGGTGCGCAGGCCGCTGCGCGCGGCCAGGTCCGGCACGCCGAAGCCGGCGGTCCAGACGGTGAGGTCGCCGCGCAGTTCGCGGCCGTCGGCCAGCCGCACGGCGTCGGCCGTCACCTCCATCACCTCCGCGCCGGGGCCTTCGACCACGGTCACGCCGAGGCCGGCCAGCCGCTTCGCGACTGAGCGCCGACCCCGTTCGTGCAGGTACGGCCCGAGCACGTCGCCGCAGACCAGCGTCACGGCGCGACCCGTCTCCGCCAGCTCGGCGGCGGTCTCGATGCCGGTCGGACCTGCCCCGACGACGGTCACCGCCGCGGTCGCGGGCGCGGCGTCGACGGCCGCCCGCAGCCGCCGCGCCTCCTCCAGGTCGGCGATCGGGTAGGCGAACCGCGCCGCGCCGGGCACGCGCGGGTCGGCGCTGCCGCTGCCCACCGCGTAGACCAGGTAGTCGTAAGCCGCCGTGCCGCCGCCGGCCAGCGCCAGGGTGCGCTCGCCCGCGTCGATCCGGGTCACGGTGTCGACCACCAGGCGGACGCGCTCGGCCAGCACGTCCCGGTAGTCGACGACCGCGTCGTCCGAACCGCCGACGAGCTGGTGCAGGCGGATGCGGTCGACGAACGTCGGGCGCGGGTTGACCAGCGTCACGGTGACGTCGGCGCGGCGCGTCAGCCGGTTGGCCGCCATGACTCCGGCGTACCCGCCGCCGATCACGACCACCTCGGTGTTCCCGGTCATGGTGTCTCCCTGGTTGGCTCGTGGTTCGGCCTCAAGACACCGGGGACCGGTCGTGTGTGACATGGAGTGAGCCGGCTCACTCCATGTCACAATAGCGTGATGACTGGTGACGTTGCGTGACGTTTCAGAACCGGTCGACGTGCTCGGTCACCCAGTGCGTGAAGGTGCGCGCCGGGCGGCCGGTCACCCGCGTGACGGTGTCGACCGGCGTGGTGGCCTCCTCGGGCGGGGAGGCGTACCAGCCGACGACGTACTCGGCGTCCGCGCGGGAGACGCCGGTGGCCGTCAGCCGGTCCACGGCCTGGTCGTGCGTGATCGGCGTGAACGTGATCTCGCGGCGCAGCGCCTCGGCGAGGATCGCGATCCGCTCGCGCGTGGTGAGCGCCTGCGGACCCGTGAGGTTGTAGGCATGGCCCGCGTGGCCGTCCTCCAAGAGCGCGGTGACGGCGACGGCGGCGATGTCGGCTTCGTGGACCAGCGCGCTGGAGAAGTCGTACGGCTCGCGCACCACGCCCTCGGCGCGGATCGAGTCCGCCCAGGTCAGCGTGTTGGACATGAACTCCTGCGGCTCCAACCGGGTCCACTCCACCCCGGAGTCGGCGACGGCCTGCTCCACCGGGCCGACGTACCCGCCCCACAGGACGGTCATCCGCCGCACGCCCGCGTCCACGGCGCGCCGGACCAGTTCGGGGCCGACCTCGGCGAGGCCCGCCGTCACGGTGATGTGCAGGTGGGTGACGCCGTCGAGCGCGTCGGCGAGCGTGGCGGGCTCGGTGTGCGTGCCCGCCACCACGTCGACGCCGGCCGGGAACCTCGACCGCGCGGCGTCCGGGTTCCGGCTCAGCGCCCGGACCCGCTGTCCGCGGCGGACGAGTTCGGCGACGACGTGGCGGCCGGTGTTCCCGGTGGCGCCGGTGACCAGGACAGTCATGGTGAATCCCCCTTTTCGTCGTCGCCGACGCTAAGAGCTCCACCAACCTGGAGGTCAACGCGACGTGACGCCGGCCACCCGTGGCGCTCGCACGGGGGAGCGGCTACAGTGCGCGATATGCAATATATTAGTCGGGCGTTGTTCCGCGACCAGGCGCTCACCGCGATCCGCGAGGCGATCCTGGGCGGCGACCTGGCGCCCGGCACGCCGATCAAGGACGTCGAGCTGGCCGAACGGCTCGGCCTGTCCCGGACGCCGGTGCGCGAGGCGCTGGCCCGGCTGACCGACGAAGGCCTGGTGGAGACCAAGCCGCACAGCTACACCAGGGTCACCCCGCTCGACACGACGGCGGTGCGGGACGCGCACGTCGTCGTCAAGGCCATGCACGCCCTCGCCGCCCGGCTGGCCGTGCCCCGGATGGCGGACGACGACCTGGCCGCCATGCGGGTCGCCAACGCGGCGTTCGCGCGCGCCCTGGCGTCCGGTGACGTGCCCTCCGCGCTCGCCGCGGACGACGACTTCCACGCGGTGGCCGTGCGGCGCAGCGACAACTTCGCCGTGATCGCCACCATCGAGCGCTACACGCCGCTGGTCCGCCGCCTGGAACGGCTGCGGTTCGCGGCGCCGACCGGCCGCCACTCGGTGGCCATGCACGACGAGATCATCGCCGCCTGCGCCGCGGCCGACGCCGAGTCGGCGGCACGGCTGGTCGAGCGGAACTGGGCGACGCTGGCGGACCTGCTTTCCGTTGAGGAGAACTGACATGGCACTGGGCGACTTCGCGCGCTACCCGCTGACCTTCGGCCCGTCCCCGGTGCACGAGCTGGAACGGCTGACCCGGCACCTCGGCGGTGCGCGGGTGTGGGCCAAGCGGGAGGACTGCAACTCCGGGCTGGCCTACGGCGGCAACAAGACCCGCAAGCTGGAGTACCTGGTCGCGGACGCGCTGGCCACCGGCTGCGACACCTTGGTGTCGATCGGCGGCGTGCAGTCCAACCACACCCGTCAGGTCGCGGCGGCGGCGGCGCGGGCCGGGCTGAAGTGCGTGCTGGTGCAGGAGAGCTGGGTCGACTGGCCGGACGCCGTGTACGACCGGGTCGGCAACATCCTGCTGAGCCGGTTGATGGGCGCCGAGGTGCGGCTCGTGGAGGCGGGCTTCGGGATCGGCGTGAAACCCGCGTGGGAGCAGGCGATCGACGACGTGCGCGCGGCGGGCGGCACGCCGTACGCCATCCCGGCGGGCGCGTCGGACCACCCGTTGGGCGGGCTCGGGTTCGCCGGGTGGGCGGCCGAGGTCGAGCGGCAGGAGGCCGGGCTGGGGGTGCGGTTCGACACCGTGGTCGTGTGCTCGGTGACCGGCAGCACGCAGGCGGGCATGGTGGCCGGGTTCGCGGGCAGCGGCCGTCGGATCATCGGGATCGACGCGTCGGCCGAGCCGTGCGACACCCGCGCCCAGGTGCTGCGCATCGCCAAGAGCACGGCGGAGCTGCTCGACGTCGAGGTGACCGACGAGGACGTCGTCCTCGACGAGCGGTTCCACGAGGGCATCTACGGCGTGCCCGGTGAGTCCACTGTGGACGCCATGCGCCTCGGCGCCCGGCTGGAGGGGATGATCACCGACCCGGTGTACGAGGGCAAGTCCCTGGCCGGCCTGGTGGAACTCGTCTCGACCGGCGAGATCCCGCGCGACTCCAACGTCCTGTACGCGCACCTCGGCGGCCAACCCGCCCTCAACGCCTACAGCGCCCTGTTCCGCTGATCCGGGTCCTCCGACGCCGGCTCACCACGCCTGCGCTTGATGTGGGCGTCCAACAACCGGACCGCCAGGTCGTGGCCGTAGTCCGCGGCGAACTGCCGGGGGGCGTGCCCCCGGGGGCCGGGTAACTCCGGGTCGGCGCCGTAGGCCAGGAGCACCGCCGTGCACGCCGCGTCGAGGGGTTCCCCGGTCTGGTTGGCGCCGTCCGCCTCCACGTCGATCGCGTGCAGCAGCAGGGTGGTGTTCGACCAGACCTCGTCGGGATCGACGCCCTGGTCCAGCAGCCGGGTCAGCTCCGCGAGGTCGCCGTGCTCCACCGCCCGGTGCGCCGGCGTCAGCGGCTCGCCGTCCCCGATCGGCACGTCCACCGGCTTCACGCCCGCAGCCGCAAACCCTTGGGCGTGGCTCGGAAGCCCGCCTCCTGCAGGATGCCCGCCAGCCGCGAACCCAGCGCCACCTCCCCGTCCGCCCGCTGCACGGCCAGGTGCCCCAGCCACCCGTCGCGCACGGCCCGCCCCAACGCCTCCGCCGCCGCCCGCAACGGCGCCTCGTCCTCGGTGAACGACAGCAGCGACCGCCCGCCGCGCTCCACGTACAGCGTCGCCTCGCCGTCCACCAGCACGACCAGCGCGCCGGACTTGCGGCCCGGCCGGTGCCTGCCCTCGCCCGACGGCTCCGGCCACGTCAGCGCCGCGCCGTAGGGCTGCGCCGGGTCGGCCGCCGCGAG
>NZ_JBHTLK010000103.1:0-23561 GCF_042678885.1 Saccharothrix hoggarensis | reverse complement strand
CCCGGCGTCCGACGCGGCGTTGCGGCGGGCGTTGCTGCGGGCCGACGAGCTGGCCACCGCCGCCGTGTCGAAGCCGGTCGCGGGCACCGTGCTGTCCGTGCTGCACGCGGCGGCCGAGGCGGCTCGGGACTGCGCGTCCGACGACCTGGACGACGTGGTGAAGGCCGCCGCGAACGACGGCGGCGAGGCGCTGGCGGACACGCCCCGGCAGCTCGCCGTGCTGGCCAAGGCCGGTGTGGTCGACGCGGGCGGGCGCGGGCTGGTCGTGCTGCTGGACACGTTGGCGGCGGTGATCACGGGACGCGCGGCCGAGCCCGCGCCGGTGACCGCCACCGTCCCGCGCGACTCGCTGACCACCGCCCGCGAGGCCGGGTCGGCCGAGTACGAGTACGAGGTCATGTACCTGCTCGACGGGCCGGCCGACCGCGAGCCCGACGTCGAGCGGCTGAAGGCCGACCTGCGGGCGGTGGGCGACTGCGTGTCCGTGGTCGGCGACGGCGCCGGGCTGTGGACGGTGCACGTGCACTGCAACGACATCGGCGCGGCCGTCGAGGCGGGCATCCGCGCCGGTCGCCCGCACCGCATCACGGTGGCCCGGTTCGCCGACCAGATCGCCGCCCAGGCGCCCCGGTTCGTGCGCGACCGGGCGATCGTGGCGCTCGTGGACGGCGAGGGCGCGGCCGAGCTGTTCCGGTCCGAGGGCGCGGTGGTGTTCGAACCCGGCGACGCGGTGACGGCCGCCGACCTGCTCGCCGTGGTCGTCGGCACGCGGGCGCGGCACGTGACCGTGCTGCCCGGCGACCCGTCGTTGCGGGAACCGCTGGACGACGCCGTCACCCAGGCCATCGCCGCCGGTCAGGACGTCGTGGTCGTGCCGACGTTCTCGCCGGTGCAGGCGTTGGCGGCGCTCGCCGTGCACTCGCCGTCCCGGCGCGCGGGCGACGACGTGGTCGCCATGGCCGAGGCCGCGGCCGCCACCCGGCGCGGCGAGGTCGCGGTGTCCGAGCGGGAGGCCATCACGTGGGTCGGCCGGTGCCGCCCCGGCGACCTGCTCGGCATGGTGGACGGCGAGGTCGTGCTCATCGAGCCCGCCGCGTCCGGCGTGGGCGACCTGGCGTGCCGGCTGGTGGACCGGATGCTCGCCAGCGGCGGCGAGCTGGTCACCGTGCTCTGGGGGCAGGCCGCCCCGGACGGGATCGAGCGGGTGCTGGAAGATCACCTCCGCGTCGCGCACCCGGAGGTGGAGCTGGCCGCCTACCAGGGCGGACAGCGGGACGCCCTGCTGGTTGTCGGTGTCGAGTAGGTGGATGGGCCGGGATGACGACCTTCGACGAGAAGCTGGTGTCGGTGCTCGGCAAGAAGAGCGCCGACGCGCTGGAGGCCGGCCTCGGCCTGACCACGGTCGGTGAGCTGCTGCGCCACTACCCGCGCCGGTACGACGAGCGCGGCAAGCTGACCGAGATCGCCGGGCTGGAGCTGGGCGAGCACGTCACCGTGCAGGCCCGCGTGAAGAGCGCCCGGCAGCGTCGGATGAAGTCGCGCAGCGGCGAGCTGCTGGAGGCCGTGATCACCGACGGCACCAGCGACCTGCACCTGGTGTTCTTCGGGCGCGGCTCGCGCAAGGTCGAGCGGGAGCTGCTGCCGGGGCGCGAGGCGATGTTCGCGGGCAAGGTCGGCATGTTCAACGGCAAGCTCCAGCTCGCCCACCCCGACTACCAGGTGCTGGACGGCGAGGGCGCGTCGGCGGCCGACTTCGCGGGCGCGTTCATCCCCGTCTACCCGGCGGCGCAGGGCATCCAGTCGTGGAACGTGTCCAACTGCGTCGAGCAGGTGCTCGCGGTGTGGGACGGCGTCGGCGAGGACCCGCTGCCGGACCAGCTGCGCGAGTCGCGCGGCCTGATCCCGCTGGAAGAGGCGCTGCGGACGATCCACCGGCCGGACAGCTGGGCCGCCATCGCCGTCGCCCAGCAGCGGTTGAAGTGGGACGAGGCGATGGCCGTGCAGCTGACCCTGGCGCAACGCCGCCGTTCGGCCACGGCCCGCCCCGCCCCCGCGTGCCCGCCCCGGCCGGGCCTGGTGCGGGACGCGTTCGACGCGCGCCTGCCGTTCGAGCTGACGGCGGGCCAGCGCGAGGTGGGCGAGCAGATCGCGCGCGACCTGTCCGGCGAGCACCCGATGAACCGGCTCCTCCAGGGCGAGGTCGGGTCGGGCAAGACGATGGTGGCGCTGCGGGCGATGCTGCAGGTCGTGGACGCCGGGCGGCAGGCGGCGATGCTCGCGCCCACCGAGGTGCTGGCGGCGCAGCACGCGCGGTCGTTGCGGGAGCTGCTGGGCGACCTCGCGCAGGCCGGTGAGCTGGGCGGCGCCGAGCACGCGACGCGGGTGACGCTGCTGACCGGGTCGATGGGCGCGCCGGCGCGGAAGCGGGCGATGCTGGAGATCGTGTCCGGCGAGGCCGGGATCGTGGTCGGCACGCACGCGCTGATCCAGGACAAGGTGGAGTTCGCCGACCTCGGCCTGGTCGTGGTGGACGAGCAGCACCGGTTCGGCGTGGAGCAGCGCGCGGCGCTGAGCGGGCGGGCCGGCGGGTCCACGCCGCACGTCCTGGTGATGACGGCCACGCCGATCCCGCGCACGGTCGCCATGACCGTGTACGGCGACCTGGAGGTGTCCGCGCTGCGGGAACTGCCGCGGGGGCGTTCGCCGATCAGCACGTCGGTCGTGCCGGTGGCGGCGAAGCCGGGCTGGCTCGACCGGGCGTGGCAGCGCATCCACGAGGAGGTGGGCAAGGGCCACCAGGTGTACGTCGTGTGCCCGCGCATCGGCGACGGCGCGTCGGAGGACGACGCGGAGGAGCCGCCGAAGGAGGACGGCTCGGACCGCCGGCCTCCGCTGGCCGTGGTGGACGTGGCGAACCGGCTGGCCGAGGGGCCGCTGCGCGGGTTGCGGATCGACATCCTGCACGGCCGGATGCCCGCCGAGGACAAGGACGCCGTGATGCGGGCGTTCGCGGCGAACGAGGTGCAGGTGCTCGTCGCCACGACCGTGGTCGAGGTCGGCGTGAACGTGCCCAACGCCACCGTGATGGTCATCATGGACGCGGACCGGTTCGGCGTGAGCCAGCTGCACCAGCTGCGCGGGCGGGTCGGCCGGGGCAGCGCGCCGGGGCTGTGCCTGCTCGTGACGGAGATGCCGGACGGCACGTCGACGATGGAGCGGCTGCGGGCCGTCGAGTCCACTCTGGACGGCTTCGAGCTGGCCCAGCTGGACCTGGAGCTGCGCCGCGAGGGCGACATCCTCGGCGCGGCGCAGTCCGGGCGGCGGTCGGGGCTCAAGATGCTGTCGCTGCTGCGGGACGAGGACGTGATCGCCGAGGCGCGCGTGGTGGCGCAGGAGGTCGTGGAGGCCGACCCGGAGCTGGCCGCCCACCCAGGCCTCGCGGGCCTGGTCGCGGGCCTGCTGGACGAGGAGCGCGCGGAGTACCTGGAGAAGGCGTAGGACCCGCCTGGGTACCCTGACTCGTGCGCCGATTCCTGTTCGCCCTGGTTCCGCTGGCGCTGGTCGCCTGCACGGCCGCTCCGGCCGGCGACCCCGCCACCACCACGTCGTCGTCACCGCCCAAGGGCGACCTGGCGGTGCTCGCCGAGCGGATCGAGCAGCGGCGGGCGGAGCTGGGGACGGCGGCGTTCCACACCGAGGGCTTCGCGTCCGACGGGCAGGCCACCGAGGTCCGCAACGTCGTGGACGGCTCGCTGCGGCAGGACGCCGACGGGCTCGCGGGCGCGATGACCATGGACGTCTCGACCGGCGGGCAGCCCAAGAAGATCTCCCTGGTCGTGCTGCGCGAGGGCACGTACGTGCAGGTCGAGGGCGCGCCCATGCCCGCGGGCAAGAAGTGGGGCTTCTACACGTCGGCGAACAGCGGCGAGGTGTCCGCGTTGCTGCGCGGCTTCGGGCCGAGCGCGATGGCGGGCGCCGAGCTCGACTACGTGCAGCCGAGGGCGGCGTTGATCGTCGGCCGGGGGTCGGAGGAGGTCGACGGCGTGCCGACGACCCGGTTCGACCTGGTCGTGGACCCGTTGAAGATGGCCAAGGTCATCGAGGACCAGGACATCCAGCTCCAGCACACCCAGCTGGCCGAGTACGGGGTGAAGATCGCCGCGACGGTGTGGGTGGACGGGACGAGCGCGCCGGTCCGCGCCGAGTACCGGTTCGAGCTGGACGGCAAGGTCGTGAAGCAGTCCACCACCCGGTTCCGCGACTGGGGTCGGCCGGTCGCGATCGCCGCCCCGGACCCGGCGGAGGTCGTCCCCGCCGAGCAGCTGCCCGGGTAACGCGCGACCGACGGGCTACCTGGCCTGCCTGCCCGTCTTGGGGATCGGCAGCTGGGTCGTCGTTTGCTCGGACGGGTTGGCGGCCTTCGCCCTGGGCTTCGCCGGGCTCGCGCCGGAGGCGTTGTCGGCACCGGCCTTGGCGCCCGCGGCGGCCTTCGGATCGGCGGCCTTGGCGTGAGCAGGCTTGGCGTCGGTGGTCTTCGCGCCGGCCGCCTTCGCCGCGACCGCCTTCGCCTCGGCAGCCTTCGTGTCGGTGGTGTTCGCCTCGGCAGCCTTGGACCCGCTCGCCTCGCCGTCCGCCGCCTTGGCGTCGGTGGCCTCGTCGGTCGCGGGGGCCGGGGCGGCGACGGCGGACTTCGCGATCTTCTTGGTCTCGGCCTCGCGCTCGTCCCCGGTCGCCGACTCGTCGTCCAGCGGCGTGAGGGAGGCGACGGCGCGGGCCACGGCCTCCTGCGCGGCGGCGAACTGCTCGCTCAGCGAACGGTGCACGCGGTGGAGCTCGGCGAGCTTCGCGTCCGCCGCCGTGGTGCGGCGGTCGGCGTGGGCGTCGGCCTCCGTGATGGTCCGCTCGGCGTGGGCGTCGGCCTCGGTGATCGTGCGCTGGGCGTGGGCGTCGGCCTCGGTGGTGGTCCGCTCGGCCTGGGCGTTGGCCTCGGCCACCGCCTTCTCGGCCTTGGCCAGCGCCTCGGACTCCAGCTCGGCGATCTCCTGCTCCGACCGGGCGCGCAGCCGCGCGACCTCGTCGCGGGCCGCCTCCAGCAGCTTCGCGGCCTCGGCCTTGGCCTCGACGACGTGCACCTCGTGCTCCTGGCGGAGCTTGGCGCGCAGCTCGTCGTACTCCTTGTCCAGGTCGTCGTGGTAGCCCTGGTACTTCTGCTCCAGCTCGACCCGCTTCGCCTCCAGCTCCGCGGTCTTCGCCTCGAACTCGGCGGTCAGCCGCTCGCGGTCGGCGGTGGCCTCGGCCATCAGCGCCTCGTGCTCGGCGGTGAGCTTGGCGCGCAGCTCCTCGTGCGACCGCTCCAGCTCGGTGCGGCGGCCCTCGAACTGGCGGTCCAGCTCCTTCGCCCGGTTCTGGTGGGACGCCTCCAGCTGCCGGCGGCGATCGTCCAGCTCGTTCATGGCCCGCTGGTGCAGGGCCTTGCCCTCGGCCGCGGCGCGCTCAGCCTCGGCCCGGGTCGCGTTCGCCTGGTCGAGCGCGGCCTGCCGGATGTCGGCGATCTCCTCCTCGGCCAACGTCATCATCACGCGCACGCGCTCGGTGACGTTGGAGGCGCTGACCGGGCTGCTGGCCAGGTTGCCGAGCTGCGCCTTCACCTTGTCGAGTTCGGCACGGGTGGTGTTGAGCAGCTTGCTCAGCTCCGCGACCTGGGCCGACGCGGCTTCGCGCGCCCGGTTGGAGTTCTTGAGGTCGAACTCCAGTCGCGTCACCCGTTCGTTCACCTGGCGCTGGTTGTAACCGCGCAGAACGACGTCGAAATGGGTGCGGGCAGCAGGCTGCCCAGTCCCTTCAGCCCCGGCCATGGGGGCAACCCTACCGAGAAGTCGCCCAGGCCAATCACCCGATGCGGGGAACGGACCGTAACGGGGCGGTGATCGAGCGTGCGGTTTGCCGAACAAGCGTTCGACCATGGTCCAGATCACGCTGGGGTGATGTGTGGGCGGCACTGCGTCACGTCAATCCTCCGGCCGCGTGCCGAAGCGTCCGGGGGCTGCGCGACGAGGCCGGGCAAGGGAGAATTCGCGGGCATGGTCCCAGGTCGCGCCGGTCCCGGCGGGGAGAGTGACCGATCACGATGACGTCCGTCACGTGAGATGGAACTCCCGAGGGGCGGGACGCGCACGGTAGCGTGCCTTGATTCGTAGACCTGTGCGCGGGGTCGAGCAGACTCAGCCGAGCAACCGGGAGGGAACGCCGTATGTTCCGCAAGGTTCTTGTCGCCAACCGCGGCGAGATCGCGATCCGGGCCTTTCGCGCTGCCTATGAACTGGGTGCCGGAACGGTGGCCGTCTTCCCCCACGAGGACCGCAACTCCCTGCACCGGTTGAAGGCGGACGAGTCCTACGAGATCGGTGAGCCGGGCCACCCGGTCCGGGCCTACCTGTCCGTGGAGGAGATCATCAAGGCGGCCCGCAAGGCGGGCGTCGACGCGGTCTACCCCGGGTACGGCTTCCTGTCGGAGAACCCCGAGCTGGCCAAGGCCTGCGCCGACGCCGGCATCACGTTCGTCGGCCCGCCGTCGGACGTGCTGGAGCTGACGGGCAACAAGGCCCGCGCCATCGCCGCGGCCCGCGAGGCCGGCCTGCCGGTGCTGAAGTCCAGCGCGCCGTCCAGCGACATCGACGCCCTGGTGGCGGCCGCCGAGGACATCGCCTTCCCGGTGTTCGTCAAGGCGGTCGCGGGCGGTGGCGGCCGCGGCATGCGGCGCGTCGAGGAGAAGAGCGCGCTGCGCGAGGCGCTGGAGGCCGCGTCACGCGAGGCGGAGTCCGCGTTCGGCGACCCGACCGTGTTCCTGGAGCAGGCCGTCGTCGAGCCGCGGCACATCGAGGTGCAGATCCTCGCCGACGGCGAGGGCAACGTGATGCACCTGTTCGAGCGGGACTGCTCGGTGCAGCGGCGGCACCAGAAGGTGATCGAGATCGCGCCCGCGCCGAACCTGTCCCCGGAGCTGCGGGAGCGGATCTGCTCCGACGCCGTCCGGTTCGCCCGGCACATCGGCTACCGCAACGCGGGCACGGTCGAGTTCCTGCTCGACCCGCACGGCAACTACGTCTTCATCGAGATGAACCCGCGCATCCAGGTCGAGCACACGGTCACCGAAGAGGTCACCGACGTGGACCTGGTGCAGTCGCAGATGCGGATCGCGAGCGGCGAGACGCTGGACGACCTGGGGCTGAGCCAGGAGACCGTGCAGCTGCGCGGCGCGGCGCTGCAGTGCCGCATCACCACCGAGGACCCGGCCAACGGGTTCCGCCCCGACACCGGCATGATCAGCGCCTACCGCTCGCCGGGCGGCTCGGGCATCCGGCTGGACGGCGGCACGACCGGCGCGGGCACGGTCATCGGCGCGCACTTCGACTCGATGCTGGTCAAGCTGACCTGCCGCGGCCGCACGTTCTCGGCCGCGGTGGCCCGCGCGCGGCGCGCGGTGGCCGAGTTCCGCATCCGGGGCGTGTCCACGAACATCCCGTTCATCCAGGCGGTGCTGGACGACCCGGACTTCTACGAGGGCCGCGTCACCACCTCGTTCATCGAGAAGCGCCCGCACCTGCTGACCGCCCGGCACTCCGCCGACCGCGGCACGCGCATGCTCACCTACCTCGCCGACGTGACGGTGAACAAGCCGAACGGCCCCCGTCCGTCCGTCGTGGACCCGAAGGTGAAGCTGCCCGCGGTCGACCTCAACGCCGAGCCGCCGGCCGGGTCGCGGCAGAAGCTCGTCGAGCTGGGCCCGGAGGGCTTCGCCCGCTGGCTGCGGGAGAGCAAGGCGCTGGCCGTCACGGACACGACGTTCCGCGACGCGCACCAGTCCCTCCTCGCCACCCGCGTGCGCACCAAGGACCTGCTGGCCGTCGCGCCGCACGTGGCGCGCATGACGCCGCAGCTGCTGTCGCTGGAGGCGTGGGGCGGCGCGACGTACGACGTGGCGCTGCGGTTCCTCGCCGAGGACCCGTGGGAACGGCTCGCCGCGCTGCGCGAGGCCGTGCCGAACATCACCCTCCAGATGCTGCTGCGCGGCCGCAACACGGTCGGCTACACGCCGTACCCCGAGGCCGTGACCAGCGCGTTCGTCGAAGAGGCGACCAAGACAGGCATCGACATCTTCCGCATCTTCGACGCCCTCAACGACGTCGAGCAGATGCGGCCGGCGATCGAGGCGGTGCGGGAGACCGGCACGGCGGTCGCCGAGGTCGCCCTCTGCTACACGTCCGACCTGTCGAACCCGGACGAGCGCCTCTACACGCTCGACTACTACCTCAAGCTGGCCGAGCAGATCGTCGGCGCGGGCGCGCACGTGCTCGCGGTGAAGGACATGGCGGGCCTGCTGCGCCCGCCCGCCGCGGCCCGGCTGGTGACCGCGCTGCGCAAGGAGTTCGACCTCCCGGTCCACCTGCACACCCACGACACGGCGGGCGGCCAGCTGGCCACCTACCTGGCGGCCATCCAGTCCGGTGTGGACGCGGTGGACGGCGCGGTCGCGTCGATGGCGGGCACCACGTCGCAGCCGCCGCTGTCGGCGATCGTGGCCGCGACCGACTACACCGACCGGGCCACGGGCCTCGACCTGCGGGCCGTGTGCGACCTGGAGCCGTACTGGGAGTCGGTGCGCAAGGTCTACGCGCCGTTCGAGTCGGGCATCCCCGGCCCGACCGGCCGCGTGTACTCGCACGAGATCCCCGGCGGGCAGCTGTCGAACCTGCGCACCCAGGCGGTGGCGCTGGGCCTCGGGCAGAAGTTCGAGGAGATCGAGTCCATGTACGCCGCCGCCGACCGGATGCTGGGCCGCCTGGTGAAGGTGACGCCGTCGTCCAAGGTGGTCGGCGACCTGGCGTTGCACCTGGTCGGCGCGGGGGTGTCGCCGCAGGACTTCGAGGCGGACCCCGGCCGCTTCGACATCCCGGCGTCGGTGATCGGGTTCCTGCACGGCGAGCTGGGCGACCCGCCCGGCGGCTGGCCGGAGCCGTTCCGCAGCAAGGCGTTGCAGGGCCGCGCCGCGCCGAAGGGTGTGGCCGAGCTGACCGACGAGGACCTGAAGGGCCTCGAGGACGACCGCCGCAACACGCTCAACCGCCTGCTGTTCCCCGGCCCGACGAAGGAGTTCCGGGCGCACCGCGACGCGTACGGCGACACGAGCGTCCTGGGCAGCAAGGACTTCTTCTACGGCCTGAAGCCGGGCGAGGAGTACCAGGTCGACCTGGAGCCGGGCGTGCGGCTGCTGATCGGGCTGGAGGCGATCGGCGAGGCGGACGAGCGCGGCATCCGCACGGTGATGGCCACGTTGAACGGCCAGCTCCGCCCGATCCAGGTGCGCGACCGGTCGGTCGCGGCCGAGGTGCCGGTGGCGGAGAAGGCGGACCGGGGCAACCCCGGCCACGTCGCCGCGCCGTTCGCCGGTGTCGTCACGCCGAACGTGGCCGAGGACGACCAGGTCGAGGCCGGTCAGACGATCGCGACCATCGAGGCGATGAAGATGGAGGCCGCGATCACCGCGCCGAAGGCGGGCCGGGTGAAGCGCCTGGCCGTGCGCGGCGTGCAGCAGGTGGAGGGCGGCGACCTGCTGATCGTGCTGGAGTGACGTCCGCTTCCTCCGGGCCGGGCGTCGACGTGGCGCCCGGCCCGGAGGCCGTTGCGGTCTGGTCCCGCTCGCCGGGTGCGCACGGTCACCCGACCGCGGGGGAACCGGGCCGTCGGACGTCGCGTTGGACCGGGCATGAAGAAGGTCACCGCAGCCCTGCTCGCCCTCACGGCCGGCGCCGTCGCCTGGGCGGCGCGCGACGTGCCGACCGTGCTGGGCGGCAAGCCCGCGGGTGAGCGGCTGCGGCGGTCGCCCCAGTACCGCGGTGGGAAGTTCCACAACGCCGCGCCCACCCGCACGATGCCGCCGGACGGCGCGGCCGGGACGGTGCGCGAGCTGTTCTTCGGCGGGCAGCAGCGGCGGCCCGTGGGCGAGGTGCCGCTGGTGCCGCCCGCCCCCGGCTCCCCGGACGGCCTGCACATCACCTGGTACGGCCACGCGTCCGCGTTGGTCGAGGTCGACGGCGCGCGCATCCTGATCGACCCGGTGTGGAGCGACCGGTGCTCGCCGTCCCCCGTGGTCGGACCCCGCCGCCTGCACCCGGTCCCGCACCAGCTGCACGAGGTCGGCCGCGTGGACGCCGTCGTCATCTCGCACGACCACTACGACCACCTCGACCTGCCGACGGTGCGCGCGCTCGCCAGGGACCAGGAAGCGGTGTTCGTGGTGCCGCTGGGCATCGGCGCGCACCTGCGCCGCTGGCACGTGCCGGAGCACCGGATCGTCGAGCTGGACTGGCACGAGTCGCACGAGGTGGCCGGCGTCGCGCTCGTCGCGACCCCGGCGCAGCACTTCTCCGGCCGCGGGTTCGACCGGGACAACACGCTGTGGGCGTCCTGGGTCATCAAGGGCCCGGACCACCGCGTCTTCTACAGCGGCGACACGGGCTACTTCGACGGCTACAAGGCGATCGGCGAGGAGCACGGCCCGTTCGACGCCTCCCTGATCCAGATCGGCGCGTACGGCCCGGGGTGGCCGGACATCCACATGACGCCGGAGGACGGCGTGGCCGCCCACCGGGACGTCAGGGGCGGCCTGCTGATCCCGGTGCACTGGGCCACGTTCAACCTCGCGTTCCACGACTGGTCGGAGCCCGTCGACCGGGTGTGGCGCGAGGCCAAGGCGCACGACATCCCGCTCGCCGTCCCTCGTCCGGGTGAGAGGATCAACGTCGACGAACCCCCGGCGGTCGACGGATGGTGGCAAGCACTCGCATGAGCGACAACAGCGACGGCACGAGGACGGCAGTGGTCACGGGCGGCGGCACCGGCATCGGCCGGGCCATCGCCGAGGAGCTGGTCCGGCGCGGCCTCGACGTGGTGATCACCGGGCGCCGCGCGGACGTCCTGGAGCGGACCGCGGGCGAGATCGGCGCGCGGGCGGTGGCGTTCGACGCGGCCGACCAGGCGTCGGTCGACGCGGCGCTCCCGCACCTGCCCGAACGGGTGGACGTGCTGGTCAACAACGCGGGCGGCCTCGCGGACGGCGACGGCCTGAAGCAGGAGTGGCTGGCCATGTACGAGGCGAACGTCGTCACGGCGGTCCTCGTCACCACGGCCCTCGGACCGCGCCTCGCCGACCAGGCCCGCGTGGTCACCATCGGGTCCATCGCGGGCCGGCGAGGCGGCGGCAGCTACGGCGCGGCCAAGGCGGCGGTGGAGGCGTGGACGGCCGAGCTCGCGTTCAAGCTGGGCGGCCGGGGCATCACCGCGAACGTCGTCTCGCCCGGCTTCGTCGACGACACGGAGTTCTTCGGCGGCGGCATGACCGAGCGGCGCCGCGAGACCCTCGTCGCGGAGACGGCCAACGGCCGCGCCGGCACGCCCGCGGACGTCGCGGCGACCGTGGCGTTCCTCGCCTCGCCGGAGGCCGGGCACATCACCGGCCAGGTGATCGCGGTCAACGGCGGCGCGCACCTCGGCCGGTGACGCCGGTGGGACCCTGGCCGGTGGGACCCTGGCCGGTGGGACGATGACGGGGTGACCAGGATCGTCGCGGGCGCCGCCGGTGGCCGCAGACTGCAAGTGCCGCCGCGCGGCACCCGTCCGACGTCCGACCGCGTCCGCGAGGCGTTGTTCAGCTCGCTCGAAGCGCTGGTCGACCTCGACGGCGTCGCGGTGCTCGACCTGTACGCGGGTTCCGGCGCGCTCGGCTTCGAGGCGCTGTCGCGCGGCGCGGCCGCGGCCACGTTCGTCGAGTCGGACAAGCGGGCTGCCGAAGTGCTGAAGGGCAACGCCCGGACCGTCGCCCTGCCCGGCGCGACCGTCCTCAACCGCACCGCGGAGGCCGTCGTCGCGACCCGCCCGGACGCGCCGTGCGACGTGGTGTTCGCCGATCCGCCCTACGCGGTGACCGACGAGCAGCTGGACCGGGTGCTCCAGGCCCTGGTCACGAACGGTTGGACGAAACCGGGCTCGCTCATCATCGTGGAACGGGGCGCGCGCAGTCCTGAACCAATGTGGCCACCTGCCGTGGAATCCTTGCGCAGCAAGCGATATGGCGACACGGCGCTGTATTGGGCGGAACATGTTGACGCCACCGGGTGATGCGGACCACGCACCTGAGTGGATGCGTCCGATCGGGTGCTACCGTCCGAAACCATGACGCGTGCCGTGTGCCCCGGCTCCTACGACCCGGTCACCAACGGACACCTGGACATCATCGGCAGAGCGGCGAAGCTCTTCGACGAGGTCGTCGTCGCCGTGCTCATCAACAAGAACAAGAAGACCTTGTTCTCGGTCGAGGAGCGCACGGAGATGCTGCGCGAGGTCACCTCGCAGTGGCCGAACGTGCGGGTCGACGCCTGGCACGGCCTGCTGGTCGACTACTGCCGGGAGAACGACATCAAGGCCATCGTCAAGGGCCTGCGCGCGGTCAGCGACTACGACTACGAGCTGCAGATGGCGCAGATGAACCACCAGCTCTCGGGCGTCGACACGCTGTTCATGCCGACGAACCCGATCTACAGCTTCCTCGCCAGCTCCCTGGTGAAGGACGTGGCGACCTACGGCGGCGACGTGACCAGCCTGCTGCCGCCCAGCATCAAGGACCGGCTGACCGCGAGGCTCGCAGAGGGTCGCTGACCGGTCACGCCTGGTTAACGTCAGGGGTACCGGGGAGTCACCCGGTGTAGTTACCGTTCACGATCATGAGCGAGATCACATCGCGCACCGTCAAGGTGCTGCTCTCCCTGCTGCTGGTCCTCGCCGGCACGTTCGGCACGTCCGCCACCGCGTCCGCCCAGGCCGCGTGCGGCGACACGTCGGCCTTCCGCAAGGTCGCCCTGTCGAGCCTGCCCACCCAGGCGACTGACACCGTCCGGCTCGTCCAGCGCGGCGGGCCGTACCCATACCCGCAGGACAACCAGACGTTCTACAACCGCGAGGGCATCCTCCCGGCCTGCTACACGGGCTACTACAAGGAGTACACGGTCAAGACGCCCGGCATCTCCACGCGCGGCGCGCGGCGGATCGTCACCGGCAACGCGACCCCGAAGCTGTACTTCTACACGCCCGACCACTACGCGAGCTTCGTCCTGGTGGACATCACCCGGTAGTCGGACACGCCCTGCCGATCTCCCGGCGGCGACGAGATCGGCAGGGCACACTAGGACGGGTACTGATGTGGGCGCGAGGAGTGAGACGTGTACCGGGTGTTCGAGGCCCTCGACGAGCTGGTCACGATCGTCGAGGAAGCGCGTGGCGTGCCGATGACCTCCGGGTGCGTCGTGCCGCGCGGTGACGTGCTCGAACTCCTCGACGACGTGCGCGACGCCATCCCCGCGGAGCTGGACGACGCGCAGGACGTGCTGGACCACCGCGACGAGCTGGTCGGCAAGGCGCAGCACGAGGCGGACCAGAGCCTGAGCAAGGCCCGCGCCGACGCCGAGCGGATGGTCGCCGAGGCGCAGCACGAGGCCGAGCGGATGCTGTCCGAGGCCCGCGCGCGGGCCGAGCGGATGGTGGCCGAGGCCGAGGACCAGGCCCAGCGCACCGTCTCGGCGGGCCGCCAGGAGTACGAGGAGCTGGTGGGTCGGGCCCACGCCGAGGCCGACCGCATGGTCCAGGCCGGTCGGGCGAACTACGAGCGCGCGATCGAGGAGGGCCGGGCGGAGCAGGCGCGCCTGGTCGACCAGACCGAGGTCGTGCAGGCCGCGCACGCCGAGTCGGCGCGCGTGCTGGAGGCCGCCCAGGCGGAGGCCATCCGGCTGCGCAACGAGTGCGACGCGTACGTGGACGGCAAGCTGGCCGACTTCGAGGACCTGCTCGCGCACACCCTGCGCAGCGTCGGGAAGGGCCGCTCGCACCTGCGCGGCCCGGCCGTCGCGAGCGCCGCCGCGCCGTTCGACTACCACGACTGACCCGGGTGAGACCCGACCGGACGACCTCCGACCAGCCGATTTCACGCCGACGCCCGTTGTCCCGTACCCTTGACCGGCTAGCCGTGGTAGGTCCCCGGCGGCACACCAAACATCATGTCTGAGCATCGTCACGCCTCCGCGCGTCCCACAGCGACCGGGCCCTGGGTCATCGACACCAGGGACCTCGGGCGTCGTGCGGGCTCCAGCCGCGGTTACCGCAGGACGGTGCCCGCGCCAGGCCTCGGCCTCGCGGGCGTGATCGCGGTACCGGCGGGGGGCAGCGTCGAACTCGACCTCCTGCTGGAGTCGGTGGTCGAGGGAGTGCTCGTGACGGGCACCGCCGCCACGGTGGTCGAAGGGGAGTGCTCGCGCTGCCTGGAGCCGCTGTCGGCGGACGTGCAGGTGGAGCTGACGGAGCTGTACGCGTATCCGGACAGCACCACCGACGAGACCACCGAGGAGGACGAGGTCAGTCGTCTCCACGACGACCTGATCGACCTCGAACCCGTGGTGCGCGACGCCATCGTGCTCGCGTTGCCACAGGTGCCGCTGTGCTCGCCGGACTGCCCCGGGCTGTGCGTCGACTGCGGCGGCAAGCTGGCCGATCTCGGCCCCGACCACGGGCATGAGACGATTGACCCCCGTTGGGCTGCGTTGCAAGAGCGGTTCGGCGGGAATCGTGACAATCCAGAGGAGAACTAGTCGTGGCCGTCCCGAAGCGGAAGATGTCGCGCTCGAACACGCGCTCGCGCCGCGCTCAGTGGAAGACCGCTGCCGTGCACCTGGTGGCCTGCCAGAACAAGGCCTGCCGCCAGCCGAAGCCGCAGCACGTCGCCTGCCCGGCCTGTGGCCAGTACGACGGCCGCCAGGTCGTCCAGCCGGCCTGATCTCCCCTCTGGCGAAGGTAGCGGCGAATCGTGGGGGGTAGGTCGTCGCGCGGTCGGTCCGCCGACCGCGCCCCGTTGATCGAAGCGCTCGGCGTCCCCTTGGACGCCGAGCTGCTGACGCTCGCGCTCACACACCGGTCGTACGCGTACGAGAACGGCGGCCTGCCGCCGAACGAGCGACTGGAGTTCCTCGGCGACGCGGTGCTCGGCCTCGTGGTCACAGATCACCTGTACCGCACGCACCCCGACCTGCCCGAGGGGCAGCTCGCCAAGCTCCGCGCGAGCGTCGTGAACATGCACGCCCTCGCGGGCGTGGCCCGCGGCCTCGGCGACGACGGGCTGGGCGGGCACCTGCTGCTCGGTCGCGGCGAGGAGCTGACCGGTGGCAGGGACAAGGCGAGCATCCTCGCTGACGGCCTCGAAGCCGTCATCGGCGCGGTGTACCTGCAGTTCGGCATCGAAACCGCGCGTCAACTGGTTCACCACCTGTTCGACCCGTTGCTGGCGGAAGCGCCACTCCGGGGCGCCGGGCTGGACTGGAAGACCAGTCTCCAGGAGCTGACCGCCTCGGCCGGTCTCGGCGTCCCCGAGTACCGGGTGGACGACCAGGGACCGGACCACCGCAAGGAGTTCACCGCCACGGTGCTCGTCGGTGGTCAGGCCTACGGCACCGGCGACGGCCGCACGAAGAAAGAAGCCGAGCAGAAGGCGGCCGAGGCCGCCTACCGCGTGTTGCACGAACGGGTTCGCGCCGAGCAGGAGACCGGCGCGTCCGGGAACGGCCACCGCGACTCGGCGACCACGCAGGCTTCACCTCAGGCTTCACCTACTCAGGAAGACTGACGCCGAAATGTATGCCACGAACGTCCGGACGAACCGACGCGCGCGCCACGCGCGTCCTTCCCGCCCGCTGAACGCCAGCCGCAACGGCGGCATCCAGGGCCTGGTCCTCGTGCGCGACACCGCCCAGGCGGGCGGTTGGATGCTCAAGCCGACCAAGCCGCAGGCCGCCGCGTACGAGATGCTCGAAGAGCTCGAGCGCGCCGAGGCCGAGGCCGCCGAGCGCGAGTCCGAGGACTGATCGACCGCCCGTGCCCGAGCTGCCCGAGGTAGAAGTAGTCCGCCGAGGTCTGCACGAGCACGTGGCCGGCAGGACCGTCGCCGCTGTCGACGTCCTCCACCCACGAGCGATCCGCCGCCACCTGCCCGGTGCGGCGGATTTCGCCGTGCGCCTGGTCGGTCAGCGGCTCGACGCCGTGCGGCGGCGCGGCAAGTACCTGTGGATCGACCTGTCCGGCGGCGAGGCCGTGCTCGCGCACCTCGGCATGAGCGGCCAGATGCTGGTCCAGCCCGTCGGCACGCCGGACGAGAAGCACCTGCGGGTGCGGGTCCGGTTCGCCGACGACGGCCCCGAGCTGCGGTTCGTGGACCAGCGCACGTTCGGCGGCGTGGCGTTGGCGGACCTCGTCGAGGTCGACGGCGTCCGGGTGCCGCTGCCGATGGCGCACATCGCGCGCGACCCGATGGACCCGGCGTTCGACCCGGGCGCCGCGGTCGCCGCGCTGCGGAGGCGCCGGACCGGGGTGAAGCGCGCGCTTCTCGACCAGACCCTCGTGTCGGGCGTCGGGAACATCTACGCCGACGAGGCGCTGTGGCGGGCCAAGCTGCACGGCCTGCGCCCGGCGGACCGGCTGACCAGGCCGAAGGCCGCCGAGTTGCTCGCGCACGCCACGCAGGTGATGTACGAGGCGCTGGGCGAGGGCGGCACGTCGTTCGACGCGCTCTACGTCAACGTGAACGGCCAGTCGGGCTACTTCGACCGGTCCCTGGCCGTGTACGGGCGGGAGGGCGAGCCGTGCCGGCGGTGCGGCGCGCCGATCCGGCGGGAGCCGTTCATGAACCGGTCGTCGTACTCGTGCCCGCGCTGCCAGCCCCGGCCGCGGGTCTGATCACCGCGTCGCCCGCACCGGGGCGGCCTGCACCGAGGCGGACCGGGCGGCGGGCTGCGCCGGGGCGGGATCGGCGAGCCTGCGCAGCAGCGGCGTGACGGACTTCAGCGTGTCGCGGTCCTCGGGGGAGAGCCGGGACAGCCGCTCGGACAACATCTCGGCCTCGCCGTGCGCCAGGGACACGATGGTGTCCCGGCCGAGCCCGGTCAGCTCGACGATCGTGGCCCGCCCGTCGGCCGGGTCGGACTCGCGGCGCACCAGGCCGCTCGACTCCAGGCCGGTCACCACCGTGGTCGCCGTGGGCTGCGAGCACAGCGCCCGCACCGCGATCTCGCCGATCCGCATCGGTCCCTGCGACGCCAGCTCCGCGAGGACCAGCAGCTGGGTCGGCTGGAGCCGGCGCACGGACGCGGACTGGCGCAGGCTGCGGATCAGCCGGTGCACGGCGACCACGAGTTGTAACGCATCCTGATTAGTCACACTAGTGGTCATCAAGACCCTCCTCGCGGCTCACCGTGAGTGAGCATGTGGCCGAATTCGGACAGGACATTCGCACTTTCGAAGTACAGCTGTCCAGTAAACGGATTCATTCGCACCCGGATGTACTCACCCTTTCCGCACCGATGCGGAGAGGAGTCCGTCAGAACGGCATAAAAGGTGGTCGGGACGCCATCAAGGGCGCGTCAGGAACTTGGCCGCACGTAGTCGCGCGGGACGTCGCCCGAGGCCCCGGGCGTAGTGTCGCAGCGTGACAAAGGTGCTGGTGGTCGACGACGAGCCGCAGATCGTGCGGGCGTTGCGGATCAACCTGTCCGCCCGGGGTTACGCCGTGCTGACCGCTCACGACGGCAAGGCCGCGCTCAAGGCCGCCGCCGACGGCAAGCCCGACGTGGTGGTGCTCGACCTCGGCCTCCCCGACGTGGACGGGACCGAGGTGATCGCGGGCCTGCG
This sequence comes from Saccharothrix hoggarensis, assembly GCF_042678885.1. Classification (GTDB taxonomy): domain Bacteria; phylum Actinomycetota; class Actinomycetes; order Mycobacteriales; family Pseudonocardiaceae; genus Actinosynnema; species Actinosynnema hoggarensis. The sequence goes on along the minus strand of NZ_JBHTLK010000103.1, from coordinate 5,786 downwards.
CGGCTGGACGACCGTGCCGATCATCGTGCTGTCCGCGCGGGTGGACTCGGCGGACAAGGTGGAGGCGCTGGACGCCGGCGCCGACGACTACGTGACCAAGCCGTTCGGGATGGACGAGCTGCTGGCCCGGCTGCGGGCGGCGGTGCGGCGCTCGGCGGTCGTCGAGGGCGGGGACGCGGTCGTGGAGACGGCGTCGTTCACCGTGGACCTGGCCGCGAAGAAGGTGCGCCGGGACGGCGCCGAGGTGCACCTGACGCCCACCGAGTGGGGCGTGCTGGAGCTCCTGGCCCGCAACCGGGGTCGGCTGGTGGCGCAGAAGCAGTTGCTCCAGGAGGTGTGGGGCCCGGCGTACGCCAAGGAGACCCACTACCTGCGGGTGTACCTGGCCCAGTTGCGGCGCAAGCTGGAGCCCGAGCCGGCGCGGCCCCGGCACCTGGTGACCGAGCCGGGGATGGGCTACCGGTTCGAGCCCTAAGCGGGGCCGCGCGGAGAGGGGGTTGCCCGTGGCCACGGTGCCCCGTAGGCCTTACGAGCGGGGCGAACTGCGTTCCGCCGTGGTGACGGCCGCCCGTGCGCTGGTGGCGGCCGAGGGCGTCTCGGGCCTGACCGTGCGGGAGGCCGCCGCGTCGGCCGGGGTGTCCCACGCCGCCGCCCGCCGCCACTTCGCGGACGACGCCGAGCTGGTCGCGGCCGTGGCGGTGCTGGGATTCGACGAACTCGGCGCGGCGGTGTCGGCGGCGGGCGACCGCCTGCACGGGGTGGCGCAGGCCTACGTGGGCTTCGCGGTGGCGAACCCGGCGCTGTACCGGCTGATGTTCGACAGCGGGACGTCGGAACTCGCGGCGGCCGGGCAGCGGGTGCTCGCACCGGCCGTCGCCGCGGCTCGCGGGTCCGGCGAGCCGGCCGGGCACGACGCGACCGTCCTGGTGGCGTGCGTCCTGCACGGCCTGTGCTCGCTCCTGCTCGCCGGGCAACTCCCCGCGGCGCGGTCGGCCGACCTCGCGCGGACCGTGACGGCGCTGGTCGAGTCGGCCCTGGCCGCCCGCTGACGCTCAGCCGGCGGGCAGCGTGGGCCGCCGCTCGAACATGACGGTGCCGCGCACCACCAGCTCCTTGACCCGTGCCGCCAGCCGACCGGTGAGGACGCGCTCCTTGGGGTTGTCGTCGGCGTCCACGAACTGGATCAGCCCGTCCCGGCGGCCCAGGCTGATGCACTGGATGTGGTACCGGAAGTCCAGCGGGACGGGCTCCCGGCCGTTCAGCCGCCTGGCCAGGCCGCGCACGGCCTGCTGGGTCGTCGGCAGGCTCGTCGCGCACGCCATCCGCAGTTCCAGGCCGTCGCGCCGCTTGACCACGGCGGCGTCGCCGACGGCCATGACGTCGGGGTGCGACACCGACGTCGCGGTGTGGTCGACCAGCACCCGGCCGCGGGCGTCCACCGCGAGCCCCGCCTCGGCCGCCAGGTCGGGCACCCGGAAGCCCGCCGTCCACACGACGGTGTCGGCGGCGACCACCTCGCCGGTGGCGAGCACCAGGCCGTCGGCGCGGACCTCGGTGACGTCGGCGTGGTCGCGCACCCGGATGCCGAGCCGGTCGAACACCCGGCGCAGGTGCCGCCTGCCCTTGTCCGACAGCGCCTCGCCGAACCCGCCGCCGGTCACCAGCAGCACGGTGAGGTCCGGACGCGCCTCGGCCAGCTCGGTGGCGGCCTCGACGCCGGTCAGCCCACCGCCGGTCACGGCGACCGTGCGGGCGTTCGCGAGCGCCTTCGCCAGCTCCTCCGCGTCCTCCTGCGTGGACACCGAGTGGGCGTGCTCGGCCGCGCCCGGCACGCCCGTGACGTCCGCGTGGCTGCCCAGCGCGTAGATCAGCCGGTCGTAGGTCAGCGCCCCGCCGGTGAGCTGGACCTTGCGGGTTCCGACGTCGATGCCGGTCACCCGGTCCACCACCAGCTCGACGCCGGTGCCCGCGACCAGGTCCGCGAGCGGCAGGTCGCGCAACGGCTGCCCGGTCGCGAGCTGGTGCAGCCGCACCCGCTCCACGAACCGGTCCCGCGCGTTGACCAGGGTGACCCGGGCGCCGGTCCACCTCGCCGTCAGCTTGGCCGCCGCCAGGCCCGCGTACCCGGCGCCGACCACCACGATGTGCTCTGCCATGTCCCCGTCCTCTCGTCAGGGGTGGAGCGAGGTGGGGCGCGTGATCGTGACGGGCCTAGGGTGTGAACCGTGTCACGGGTATCGGTGGTCCACACCTGGCAGTTGTCCGGAGCGGCGCTCGCCGCGGTCCGGGAGCTGCTGGACGAGGCGTTCGACGGGGACTTCGGCGAGGAGGACTGGGAGCACGCCCTCGGCGGGGTGCACGCCCTCGTGCACGACGGTGACGAGCTGGTCGGCCACGGCGCGGTCGTGCAGCGCCGCCTGCTCCACGGCGGCCGGGCGCTGCGGGCCGGGTACGTGGAGGGCGTCGCCGTGCGGGCGGACCGACGTCGCCGAGGCGTCGGCGGAGTCGTGATGGCGGCCCTGGAGGACGTCGTGCGCGGCGCGTACGACCTGGGCGCGCTCAGCGCGTCCGAGGACGCCCTGGAGTTCTACGCGGCCCGCGGCTGGCAGCGGTGGCGCGGCCGGACGTTCGCGCTGACGCCCGGCGGGGTCGAGCGCACCGAGGAGGAGGACGACGGGGTGTTCGTCCTGCCGGTGGCGACGCTCGACCCGGCGGGCGACCTCACCTGCGACTGGCGCGACGGCGACGTCTGGTAGCCGTCAGGGCGTGGTCGTGGTGGTCGTGGTGGTGGGTGCGACCGTCGTGGACGTGGAGGAGGACGTCGTCGTCGGCGGGAGGTAGGACGTCGGCGGGTTGCTCGACGGCCTGGTGAACTGCGGCCGGGACGACGTCGCCGCGGTCGGCTCGGGCGGCTGCTCGGGCGGCGGCTGGTCGATCCGGCGCTGCTCCTCCGGCTTGGCCCCGGCCGCGTCACGGCCCGGCGTCGTGCCCACGCGGGTGGACACCGTGACCACCACCGTGACCGGGCGGCCGTCCGGGCCGGCGCTCACCGACGTGCCGACCGTCGCCCTCACCTCGGCCTTCGGCTCGGGCGGACCGGAGTCCGACGCCCGCTCACCCGCGGCCAGCACGGACGCGAGCGTGGCGACCACCGTGGCGACGGCGGCGCCGCCCGCGGCGAGCATCACGACCGAGGAGAACTTCTTCCGGGGTGACGCTTGACGATCTTGGTCGAACACACCATCTCCCTGTGGGGGACCCGGACGGATGGTCAGTGTTCGAGGTATCGGCGGGTCACCCCACCGGTCTTCACCGTTCGAGCGGTCCTCCACCCGATGGTGTGGAGGACCGTCACCCCTCGCGGGCGACCTCGTTACGGCGTGGTCGAGCTGGGCGTGGTGGAGCTGGGCGGGTCGACCGTGGTGGTCGGGTCCGGGTCGGGCGTGGGGGTCGACGTCGACGTCGTGGGCTGCGCCGTCGTGGGCGCCGGGCCCGGCTGCGGGTCGTCCACCGTGGTGGTCGTGGTGGTGCCGTCCGGCTTGGTCACCGTGGTCACGCGGCGGCGCGGCGGCGTGGTCGTGGTGGGCGCCGCGGCGGACGTCGTGGTGGTCGTCGTGGTCAACGCGGTGCTGGACGTCAGGCTCACCGGCGCGGACGACGACGACGTGCTCGGGACCGTGGTCAGCGTGCTGCGGGACACGACGTCCTCGCGCGGCACCGGGTTGGCGGGGGAGGCGTCGGGGGTCGCGCCGGCGAACGACGCGATGGTGGCGAAGATCGTCGACACGGCGATCCCGGACGCGGCCAGCAGCACGTGGGGCGACACGCGCGGACGGGCGCGCTCGGGCTCCGGGGTCTCGTACAACGGTTCTCCCAAGGTCTGCTTGACGTCTCTACCAGCCGAAGTTCTGGGTCCAGTACCAGCCGCGGGTGTCCAGACCCACGCCGATGGTGGTGAACCCGCAGTTCAGGATGTTGCGCCGGTGCCCGTCGGAGTTCATCCAGGCCCGCATGACCTGGTCCGCCGACCGCTGCCCCTTGGCGATGTTCTCCCCGCCGGGGCTCGGGTAGCCGGCTTCGCGCATCCGCTGCGCGAAGCCGACGCCCTCGGGCGTCGTGTGCGAGAAGTAGTCGCGCTCGGCCATGTCGGCGCTGTGGGCCCGCGCGGCGGCGACCACCCGGTCGTCCACCTTCAGCGGGCCGCAGCCGGCGAGGTCGCGGGCCTCGTTCACCAGGGCCACGACCTGGTCCGCCTCCGACGACCGGGCAGGGGTCGTGGTCGTGGTGGGCGCGGCCGTCGTCTCCGCCGTCGTCGTGGTCGTCGGAACCGTCGTGGTGGTCGTGGTCGTCTCGGTGGTCGTCGTCGTGGTGGTGGTGGTGGTGGTCTCGGACGACGTCGGCGCCGGAGCGGGGGACGGCACGGCCTCCGGCGAGATGGCGCGCGCTGGCTCGCCGAGGCCGCCCACCCCGCCGACGCCGCCGTTGTCGGAACCGTCGCGCTGTGCTGCGCTTTCCCCGACGAACGGGGCGAGCTGGTCCGGGTTCGCGACGGCGACGCCGGTCGCACCGGCCGCGCCGAGGAGCAGGCCGACGAGTCCGCCGATCACGGATCGGTTACCGCGCCGTGCAGTCACGGTCGCGCACCGTACCACTAATGGGTGAAATGACAGGATGGCTGTTGTGGCTGGAGCAGAGGGGACCGTGCGGCTGACCGCGTGGGTCCGGGGGCAGGTGCAGGGCGTGGGCTTCCGGTGGTGGACGCGTTCGCGGGCTCTTGAGCTGGGACTTGTCGGTTCGGCGGCCAACCTGCGTGACGGGCGGGTCGAGGTGAACGCCGAAGGGTCGGAATCCGCGTGCCGGGATCTGCTCGCTGCGCTCCGTTCCGGCGATACCCCCGGTCGGGTGGACTCGGTCGTGGAGCGGTGGTCCGACCCCCGCGGCGGCTTGACCGGTTTCGTGGAGCGTTGAACGCCGGCCCGGTCGATGGCGTAGTACTTCGGTGTGGACCGTGGCGAAGATGTCGTCAGGCAGCTGTACGGCCGTTGGCGCGGCCCGCTGCACGGCTACGTCCTGCGCATGGTCGGCGGCGACCACCAGCAGGCCGAGGACGTGGTCCAGGAGACCCTGCTGCGGGCGTGGCGGCACGCCGACGAGCTGACGCCCGCCGACGCCGGACCGTGGCTCTACACGGTCGCCCGGAACCTGGTCATCTCCGGCTTCCGCAAGCGCGGCGGCCGCAACTCGGAGGTGCCCATCGAACCCGGTGACCTCCCCCCGGTCGCGGACGAGGTGGACCACGTCCTCCAGAGCTGGCAGGTCGCGGAGGCGCTGCGGGCGCTGACCGCCGACCACCGCAACGTGGTGGTCGAGCTGTACTACCGCAGGCGTTCGGTCGCCGAGGCGGCGGCGGTCCTGGGCATCCCGCCGGGCACGGTCAAGTCGCGCTGCTTCTACGCCCTGCGGGCGCTGCGCGACGCGTTGGAGGAGCGGGGGGTGACCGAGTCGTGAGCTGTGACCGGACCGTGGCGCTCGGCGCCTACCTGCTCGGCTCCCTCGACCCGGCCGAGCGGTCGTCGTTCGAGCGGCACCTGCACGGCTGCTCCGTCTGCCGCCGCGAGATGGTGCGGCTCGCGCCGCTGCCGGGCCTGCTCGGCCAGGTCCAGCTCTCGGACCTGGAGCTCTCGCTCGACGACCCGGGGCCCGGCCCCGACCTGTGGCCGCTGCCGCCCCGCGACGAACCCGAGGCCGACCCGCCGCCCGCCCGCACGCGCCGTCGCCGCCGGCCG
>NZ_JBHTLK010000102.1:0-23593 GCF_042678885.1 Saccharothrix hoggarensis | reverse complement strand
GGTCCGGCACGCCCGACCGCCACCGCCACCGCCACCGCCACCGCCACCGCCACCGCCACCGCCACCGCCACCGGCGCCGCGCGACCCCGCCGGACGGTGACCGACCGTCGCCGATGCGCCCCGCGAGATCACACGAACCACCGCACGGCCGCGATCGCCTCGCACGGTCCGTCACCGGAAATTCCGCCGTCACCGGGACTCGTCGCAGGCGGAACCACTCGCTTCAAGCGTGCGAAACCTGGTCGTAACACCGGGGCCCGGACAGTTCACCCGCGTGAAACCTGAGGCGCAGCCGCGCGAAACAGGACATCCCGATGCTCCCTGCAACCGACGTGCAGTGGAGGTCGACGTGGATACAGGGGACACCGCCTGGGTGCTCACCAGTGCCGCACTGGTGCTGTTGATGACGCCGGGACTTGCCTTCTTCTACGGGGGCATGGTCCGGTCGAAGAGTGTGCTCAACATGATGATGATGAGCCTGGGCGCCATCGGCGTGGTCGGTGTGCTCTGGGTTCTGGTCGGCTATTCCACCGCGTTCGGCACCGATCTCGGCGCCGGCCTGCTGGGCAAGCCGTTCGAGTTCTTCGGCCTTGACGGCCTGCTGGGCAAGGAGTCCGCGTTCGGGACCATCCCGACGACGGTCTTCGTCGCGTTCCAGGCCATGTTCGCCATCATCACGGTGGCGCTGATCTCCGGCGCGATCGCCGACCGCGCCCGCTTCGGGCCGTGGCTGCTGTTCGCCGGCATCTGGTCCCTGGTCGTGTACTTCCCGGTCGCGCACTGGGTGTTCGACTTCGACGGCAAGGACGCCGACGGCAACGTCGTCGACCCGGGCGGCTGGATCGCCAACAAGCTGATGGCGATCGACTTCGCCGGCGGCACCGCGGTCCACATCAACGCCGGCGCCGCGGGCCTCGCGCTCGCGCTCGTCCTCGGCAAGCGCGTCGGGTGGCCGAAGGACCGGATGAAGCCGCACAGCCTGCCGCTGGTCGTGCTCGGCGCGGGCCTGCTGTGGTTCGGCTGGTTCGGCTTCAACGCGGGCTCCGCCGTCGCCGCCAACGGCACCGCGGGCGTCACGTTCATCAACACCCTGGTCGCCACCTGCGCCGCGATGCTCGGCTGGCTGCTCGTCGAGCGCGTCCGCGACGGCAACGCCACCACGCTCGGCGCCGCGTCCGGCATCGTCGCGGGCCTGGTCGCCATCACCCCGGCGTGCTCGTCGGTCACCCCGGTCGGCGCCATCGCGATCGGCGCGATCACCGGCGCCCTGTGCGCCCTGGCGGTCAGCCTCAAGTACCGCTTCGGGTTCGACGACTCGCTCGACGTGGTCGGCGTGCACCTGGTCGGCGGCCTGTCCGGCACCATCCTGATCGGCTTCTTCGCCAGCTCCGACGCCCCGGCGGGCATCAACGGCCTCTTCTACGGCGGCGGCGTGGACCAGCTGTGGCGCCAGGCCGTGGGCGCGCTCGCCGTGCTCGCGTACTCGTTCGTCCTCAGCCTGATCATCGGCTACCTGGTCAAGGTCACCGTCGGCTTCCGCGCCGACGAGGAGGCCGAGGTCGGCGGCATCGACGAGGCCGAGCACGCGGAGACCGCGTACGAGTTCGGCAGCGGCCTCGGCACCCGTGGCGGCAGCAAGCCCAGTGTCGCCGCCGGCGCCACTGCGGTCCTCGAGGGGAGCAACAAGTCATGAAGCTGGTCACCGCGATCATCAAGCCGTTCACCCTCGACGACGTGAAGGCGTCGCTGGAGCAGCTGGGCGTGCTGGGCATGACCGTCAGCGAGGTCCAGGGCTACGGCAGGCAGAAGGGCCACACCGAGGTCTACCGCGGCGCCGAGTACGCCGTCGACTTCGTGCCCAAGCTGCGCATCGAGGTCCTGGTGGACGACACCGCCGTGGAGAAGGTCCTCGACGCGGTCGTCGAGGCCGCGCGCACCGGCAAGATCGGTGACGGGAAGGTCTGGGTGACCCCGGTCGACACCGTCATCAGGGTGCGGACCGGGGAGCGCGGCACGGACGCCCTCTAGCGGTTCGGAGCTCGACAAGATGGGGGACGGCCGGATGGAGAACGCCGAGACGGCCGTCGTCACGGCTGACGACCTGGTGCGAGCACGCGATCGGCTGCTCGCGCCAGGTCGGCGCCGTCTGACGGGGGAGTCGCTGCGCGAGGCGCTGGTGGACCTGCACGAGTTTTGGCTCACCGCGCACGCCTCGCAGGCGGGCGTCGGGGGACCGGGCAGCGGTGTCGCGCTGGTGGCCGTGGGGGGTCTGGGCCGGCGCGAGCTGGTGCCCTACTCCGATCTCGACCTGCTCCTGGTCCACAACGGGCACAAGGGCGTGGACGCGATCGCCGAGAAGCTCTGGTACCCGCTGTGGAACTCGGGCATCGGGCTCGACCACTCGGTGCGCACGGTGGGGGAGGCGCTGCGCGTCGCGGCCGGCGACCTGCGCACCGCGTTGGGGCTGCTGGACATCCGCCACATCGCGGGCGACCAGGAGATCAGCCAGCGGCTGACGGACAGCGCCCGCCAGGCGTGGCGCTCGGGGGTCCGCACGCGGCTGGACGAGATGGCCGAGTCGGCGTCGCGGCGGTGGGCGCGCAGCGGCGAGATCGCGCACCGCGTGGAGCCGGACCTCAAGCACGGCCGGGGCGGGCTGCGCGACGTGACGCTGCTCGACGCGTTGAGCGCGGCGCAGCTGACCGACCGGCCGTCCGCCGAGGTCAACGAGGCCCGCAAGCTGCTGCTGGACGTGCGCACCGAGCTGCGCCGGGTGGCCGGGAAGCCGCGGGACGTGCTCCGCGCGCAGGACGGCGACGAGGTCGCCACCGCGCTCGGCCTCCAGGACCGCTTCACGCTCGCCCGCTCGATGTCGTCGGCCGCGCGCACGATCGTGTACGCGGTGGACGTGGCCATGCGCACGGCGCGGGCCGCCGTCCCCAAGCGGGGCCTGGGCGTGTTCGCCCGGTCACCGCTGCGGCGCAGCCCGGCCAGGCGTCCGCTGGACGAGGGCGTCGGGCTGCACGGCGCCGAGGTCGCGCTGGCCCGTGACGCCGTGCCGAGCCGCGACCCGGCCCTGTTGCTGCGGGTCGCCACGGCCGCCGCGCGCAGCAAGCACCCGATCGCCGCGGGCACCCTGGCCAAGCTCGCCGACTCGGCCCCCGAGCTGCGGCAGCCGTGGCCCAGGGAGGCCCGCGAGGAGCTGCTGGCCCTGCTGGGCAGCGGCACGGGCCTGATCGACGTCGTGGAGGCGCTGGACCGCACGGGCCTGTGGGGCAGGCTGTTCCCCGAGTGGGGCGCGGTGCGCGACCTGCCTCCCCGCGACGCCGCGCACACGTGGACCGTGGACCGGCACCTGGTGCAGGCGACCGCGCACGCGGCCCGTCTCGTCACCAGGGTGTCCCGGCCGGACCTGCTGCTCCTCGGCACGCTGGTGCACGACATCGGCAAGGGCAGGCAGGCCGACCACTCGGGGGTCGGCGCGGCCATCACCACGCAGATCGCCGAACGGCTCGGCCTGTGGCCGCAGGACGTGGCCACGCTGACGTCCCTGGTCCGCCACCACCTCCTGCTCCCGCACACGGCGACCCGCCGTGACGTGGAGGACGAGGCCACCGTGCGCCGGGTCGTGGACACCCTCGGCGGCGACCCCGTGCTGCTGGAGCTGCTCTACGCCCTGGCCGAGGCGGACGCCGTGGCCACCGGTCCGGGTGTCTGGTCGGACTGGAAGGCGTCGCTGATCAGCGACCTGGTCGCGCGCTGCCGGACGGCGATGGCGGGTGACCCGCTGCCCAAGCCGGAGCCGCTGGACCAGCGCCAGCAGGACCTCGCCGCGGCCGTCCTGCGCAGCGGCAAGCCCGACGTGCTCATCGACCCGAACGACCACGCGGCCACCGTCACCGTGGTCGCGCCCGACCGCCCCGGCCTGCTGTCCAGGGCCGCCGGCGTGCTGGCGCTCAACTCCCTCGAAGTGCACGCGGCGACCCTCCGCTCCCACGGCGACCCGGCCCTGGGCGCCGCCGCGGTGGACGTGTTCACGGTGTCGCCCCGGTTCGGTTCCCTGCCGGACGTGACGCTGCTGCGCGAGCAGCTGACCCGCGCCGTGGACGGCTCCCTCGCGCTGGCCGACAAGCTCGCCGCGAAGGAGCGCGACTACGGCGGCCCGCCGCAGGACCCGCCGCCGCCGAAGGTGCTCTGGTTCGACGACGAGTCGACCGGCGGGGTCGTGCTGGAGCTGCGCGCCGCCGACCGGATCGGGCTGCTGCACCACGTCGCCGGCGCGTTGGAGCAGTCCGGTGTGGACATCGTGTGGGCGCGGGTGTCCACATTGGGCTCCACGGTCGTCGACTCGTTCGCCATCACCGTGCCGGACGGCGGGTACGGGCTGGACGCCGCGCGCCGGCGCAAGATCGAACGGGCCGTGCTGCTCGCCGCCCGGTGAAAGCCCCGACGCCGTTTGCGTAGGTCTACGCACAACCGACCACGGGTGCTCACGCTGCCGCCGCGGGCCCGGCGACGGCAAGCTTCCCACCGTGGCAAGCGAATCCGCCCCCGAGGGGGGTGGGGCGGAGGACGTGGCGCCACGGTCGGTCGGAGGCGGCCCATCGAGGGGTTGGGCCGCCTCCGACCGCCACCGGAACTCGTGGTCGTCCGGAACGTCTCTTTAGTATGGATGCGATGACCGCTGTCGCCGTGAGGCCGCGCTCGCTGATCGTGCTGGCCGGACTGCCGGGAGCGGGTAAGTCGACGCTGCTCGCCACCGCCGACACGGGTGGCGAGCCCGCCGTCGTGCTGGACTCCGACCAGGTGCGGACCCGGCTGCGGGCGCTGTTCCCGAAGGCCGTTCCGTACCGCGTCTACCGCCCACTGGTGCACCTGGTGCACCGCCTCCGCATCCTCTGGTTCGCGATCACCGCGAGCGGCCTGCTGCTGGTGCACGAGCCGTCCACCCGGCCGTCCACCCGCGCGGGGCTGGTCGCCGTGGGCGCGCTCACGAACCGGCCGCGGCACTTCCTGTGGCTCGACGCCAGCGCCGAGGAGGCGCTGTCGGGGCAGGTCAAGCGGGGCAGGCTGATCCGCTCCCGGTCGTTCGCCCGGCACGTCCGCCGCGCCGCGAGGCTCCGCGCCCGCTTCGCCGCCGGGGCGCCGCCGCGCGGCTGGCACGGCCTGACGCTGCTGACCCGCGGTGACCACCTGCGGCTGTCGGTGGCGCCGGCGTGAACGGCTACCCTGAGGAGCAGGAACCAACCGACGACGTGCGAGGTCTGGCGGCAACGTGTTCAACACCCTTTCCGACCGGCTCACCTCGGTCCTGCAGAACCTGCGGGGCAAGGGGCGGCTGTCCGAGGCCGACATCGACGCGACCGCGCGCGAGATCCGGGTCGCGCTGCTGGAGGCGGACGTCGCGCTGCCCGTGGTGCGCACGTTCATCGCGAAGGTCAAGGAGCGCGCCAAGGGCGCCGAGGTCAGCCAGGCCCTGAACCCGGCCCAGCAGGTCGTCAAGATCGTCAACGAGGAGCTGGTCGGCATCCTCGGCGGGGAGACCCGCAGGCTGAACCTGGCGAAGAACCCGCCGAGCGTGATCATGCTCGCGGGCCTCCAGGGCGCCGGCAAGACGACCCTGGCGGGCAAGCTCGCCAAGTGGCTGAAGGGCCAGGGCCACACCCCGATCCTGGTGGCCTGCGACCTCCAGCGCCCCAACGCCGTGACGCAGCTCCAGGTGGTCGGCCAGCGCGCCGGCGTCCCGGTGTTCGCCCCCGAGCCCGGCAACGGCGTGGGCGACCCGGTCGACGTGGCCCGCAAGGGCATCGAAGAGGCCCGGCGCGCCCAGCACGACATCGTCGTGGTCGACACCGCCGGCCGCCTCGGCGTCGACGAGGAGATGATGCGCCAGGCCGCCGACATCCGCGCCGCCGTGCAGCCCGACGAGGTGCTGTTCGTGGTCGACGCGATGATCGGCCAGGACGCGGTGAACACCGCGACCGCGTTCGCCGAGGGCGTCGGCTTCACCGGCGTGGTCCTCACCAAGCTCGACGGCGACGCGCGCGGTGGCGCGGCGCTCAGCGTCCGCGAGGTCACCGGGCAGCCGATCCTGTTCGCCTCGAACGGGGAGAAGCTGGAGGACTTCGACGTCTTCCACCCGGACCGGATGGCGAGCCGCATCCTGGGCATGGGCGACATGCTCACCCTGATCGAGCAGGCCGAGCAGGCGTTCGACGCGGACCAGGCCGAGGCCGCCGCGATCAAGATGGGGTCCGGCCAGCTCACGCTGGAGGACTTCCTGGAGCAGATGCTGGCCCTGCGCAAGATGGGCCCCATCGCGAACCTGCTGGGCATGCTGCCCGGCGCGGGCCAGATGAAGGACCAGCTGGCCAACCTCGACGAGAAGCACCTCGACCGGGTCCAGGCGATCATCCGGGGCATGACCCCGGCCGAGCGCGACGACCCGAAGATCATCAACGCGTCGCGCCGGCTCCGCATCGCCAACGGCTCGGGCGTCCGCGTCAGCGACGTGAACGACCTGGTCAACCGCTTCTTCGAAGCGCGCAAGATGATGAGCCAGATGGCCGGCCGGTTCGGCCTGCCCGGCGGTGGCGGCAAGAACACGCGCAAGGGCAAGGGCAAGAAGGGGAAGAAGGGCAAGGGCCGCGGCCCGACGCCGCCGAAGGTGCGCGGCGGCTTCCCCGGCATGATGCCGGGCATGCCCGGGATGCCCGGGATGCCTCCCCAGGGCGGCATGCCCGAGCTGCCCCCCGGCCTGGGCGGCCTCGACCAGCTGCCGCCCGGCTTCGACCCGTCGAAGTTGAAGTTCGGCAAGTGAGCGGGCTGCACCTGCGGGGCGTGGTCCTCCCGGACGGTGGCGACCCGCGAGACCTGTGGGTGGTCAACGGCCGCGTGCGGACCCGTCCCGTGCCGGGCGCCACGACCGTCGTGACCGGCGGCTACCTCGTCCCCGGCCTGGTCGACGCGCACTGCCACGTCGGCCTCGGCCCGAAGGGCGCGGTGGACCTGCCGGAGGCGTTCGAGCAGGCGCTCGTCAACCGCCGCGCGGGCACGCTGCTGATCCGCGACTGCGGCTCGCCGCTGGACACCCGCCCGGTGCAGGAGCGGCTCGACCTGCCCCGCCTCATCCGCGCGGGCAGGCACATCGCCCGGCCCAAGCGGTACATCAAGTACCTGGGCGTCGAGATCGAGGACCCGGCCGACTTGCCGGCCGCCGTGGCGGAGCAGGTCGCCGAGGGCGACGGCTGGGTCAAGCTCGTCGGCGACTGGATCGACCGCGACACGGGCGACCTCGCGCCGCTGTGGACCGAGGACGTCCTCACCGAGGCGATCAAGGTCGCGCACGAGAACAAGGCCAGGGTCACCGCGCACGTGTTCGGCGAGGACGCCCTCCCCGCCCTGCTCAACGCGGGCATCGACGGCATCGAGCACGGCACCGGCCTCACCGACGACACCATCGCGCAGATGGCCCGCAACGGCACGGCGCTGGTCCCGACCCTGATCAACATCGAGAACTTCCCGTCGATCGCGGCGGGCGCGGACAAGTACCCGGCCTACCAGGGCCACATGCGGCACCTGCACGCGCGCAACACCGACACCATCGCCAAGGCCGTCGAGGCGGGCGTGCCGGTGTTCGCGGGCACGGACGCGGGCGGCGGCATCGCGCACGGCCGGATCGTGGACGAGGTCCAAGCGCTCCACCGGGTCGGCATGACGCCCACCCAGGCCCTCGGCGCGGCGTCCTGGGCGGCCCGCGAGTGGCTGGGCTTCCCGTCGCTGACCGAGGGCGCGGCGGCCGACATCGTGGTCTACGACGACGACCCCCGCGAGAACCTGGAAGCGCTGCGGCACCCCCGGCTCGTCATCCTCCGCGGCCGCGTCCACAGCTGAGCACGGCCCGGCCGGACGGCGCCCGCACCCGGCGTGACCACCGACAATCCTGCGAAAAGCGTCCCTGACCGAAATTCTTGCTCCGCCGGGGGAACGTCGTGCCGCCGTCAGAGTGATCTTGAGCGGACTCCCGCGTCACCCGCGCTCACCGGACCACTACGTTCGGACGAGTGGAGGATCAGCGAGACCGGGACACGGGCCGAGCGCACTGGGGGTTCCTGGCGTTCTTCACCGGGCTGGCGGGCTACCACGTGGCGGTCCTGGTCTTCACCGCCGCGACCGCCGACCGCTTCGCCGAGATCGACATCACCGACCCGCCCGTCCTGGGCCCGCTGCTCCTGCTGGTCTTCCTGCCGAACGTGCTGCTCGGCCTCGGGCCGGTGGTCGTCTCCTGGGTCAAGGGCGACGGCCCCGGCCGTGACTTCGGGCTGCTGCCCACCCTCCGCGACCTGAAGGTCGGCGTGGCCGCCGGCGGCGTGGCGCTGCTGGCCGCGTGGCTGCTCGGCGCGCTGCTCCTGCGCCTGAACCCGGACGGGTCCGGCTCCCTGGACCACATCGAGGCCCTGTCGGGCGGCCGGACCGTCTGGCTGGCCGCCGCAGCCCTGTTCGTCTTCATCGGCGCTCCCCTGACCGAGGAGGTCCTGACCAGGGGAGCGCTGTGGCAGGCTCTCGCGCACTACAAGATCCCCCGGATCGCGATCCTGGCGCTCACCGCGCTGGTCTTCGCCTTCCTGCACGAGGAGAGCTGGCGCATGATCAGCCTCTTCGCCCAGGGGCTGGCGATCGGCGCGGCCCGCATGATCACCGGCCGGGTGGCGTCGAGCGTCGTCGCCCACGCGACGAACAACCTGCTTCCCGCCGTCTACCTGTACACCGGCTGATTAGGGTGAATGGCTGTGACACCACCGGATGGACCTCCGCCAGGCCTGATCGCCAGCGTGCGCGCGGTCGGTCGCGAGCCGGAGCCGGTGCGCCCCGGCCAGCGCTGGGGCTTCGGCGCGTTCCTGCTCGTGGAAGCCGTTTTCATTCTCAGTGCGGTGTTCATCACCGCCGTGGCCCGCACGTCGGGCACGGATCTCGGCGCGTCGGTCGCCTTCCTCCTGGTCGGCTCGATGCTCCCGACGGTCCTCGCCGCGGCCGTCGCCGTCACCATCACGTACGTGCGCGGCAACGGCCCGTTCCAGGACCTTCGGCTCGCCTGGGACTGGGCTGACGTCAAGGTCGGCCTCAAGCTCGGCGCGCTCGGCCTGGTCCTCACGTACGTGGCCGCCGTCGTGTGGTCGAAGCTGGTCGGCGACCAGAACGCCACCTCCGCCATCGGCGAGCTGGTGGACGGCGCGGCGCTGCCCCTCACCGCCGCGATCGTGATGTTCCTCTACGTGTGCTTCGTGGGCCCCGTGTGCGAGGAGATCGTCTACCGCGGCCTGCTGTGGGGCGCGATCGAGCGCCAGCGCTGGAGCCGGTGGGCCGCGTTCGTGCTCACCACGCTCATCTTCGCGGCCGGCCACCTCGAACCGCTCCGGACGTCGCTGCTCATCGTCATCGCGCTGCCGATCGGCATCGCCCGCCTCATCACCCGGCGGCTGACGGCGAGCGTCGTCGCCCACGTGATCAACAACTTCCTGCCCGGCCTGACCCTCCTCCTCGTCTCCATCGGGGTGATGCCCGCGTGACCACCGGCCCGAACACCCGTTCCCTCGACCTCAACAGCGACCTCGGCGAGGGCTTCGGCATCTGGCGCCTCGGTGACGACGAAGCCCTCCTCGGCGTCGTGACCAGCGCCAACGTCGCCTGCGGCTTCCACGCGGGCGACCCGTCCACCATGCGCGAGGTGTGCCGGCGCGCCGCGTCCGCGGGCGTGGCGGTGGGCGCCCAGGTGTCGTACCGCGACCTGGCGGGCTTCGGCCGCCGGTTCATCGACGCCGACCCCGCCGAGCTCGCCGACGAGGTGCTGTACCAGATCGGGGCGCTCGACGCGTTCGCCAAGGCGGCGGGCACCAGGGTCGCCTACGTCAAGCCGCACGGCGCGCTCTACAACGCCACCGTGCACCACGACGCCCAGGCCAGGGCCGTGGTGGACGGCGCCAGGGCGTTCGGCGACCTCCCCGTCCTCGGGCTGCCCGGCTCCCGGCTCCTCCACCACGCCGAGCGGGCCGGCCTGCGCCCGGTCCGGGAGGCGTTCGCCGACCGCGCCTACACCCCCGACGCCACGCTCGTGCCCCGGTCCCAGCCGAACGCCGTGCTGATCGGCACGGACGCCGTGGTCGCGCAGGTGCTCCGGCTCGCCGAGCGCGGTGAGCTGGTCGCCGTCGACGGCGCCGTCCTCACCGTCGAGGTCGACTCCGTCTGCCTGCACGGCGACACGCCGGGGGCCGTCGAGCACGCGCGGGCGGTGCGCGCGGCGCTGGCCGACGCGGGCGTCGCCGTGGCCCGATTCGTGGCCGAGTAGACGCGTCTGGCAGAATGGCTGGTTGTCCGCCGAGGTCGGTCCCTCTCACCGTGCCGTGGCGCCCCAGACACTGGGCTTTCACCACCCGTGCCCCACTCGGGTGAGGACTGCCCGCACCTGAGCACATCGAGAGCACGAGGAGCACCCACACCCGTGGCCGTCAAGATCAAGCTTCAGCGGCTTGGCAAGATCCGTCAGCCGTACTACCGGATCGTCGTCGCCGACGCCCGCGTCCGCCGCAGCGGCAAGGCGATCGAGACGATCGGCAAGTACCACCCCAAGGAAGAGCCGTCGTTCATCGCGGTCGACAGCGAGCGCGCGCAGTACTGGCTGGGTGTCGGCGCGCAGCCGACCGAGTCCGTCCAGCGCCTGCTGGAGATCACCGGTGACTGGCAGAAGTTCAAGGGCCTGCCGGGCGCCGAGGGCACGCTGAAGGTCAAGGAGCCGAAGCCGAGCAAGGCGGACCTGTTCGCCGCCGCGCTGGCCGCCGCGGGCGACGCCCCGTCGACCGAGGCGACGACCCCGAAGAAGAAGTCGGCCAAGAAGGCCGCCGACGCCGAGCCCGCCCCCGAGGCTGCCAAGGACGAGGCGTGAGCTTGTTGGCTGACGCCCTCGAACACCTCGTTCGGGGCATCGTCGACCACCCGGACGACGTCCGGGTGAACCTGGTCACGACCCGGCGCGGTCGCACGCTGGAGGTCCACGTCCACCCGGACGACCTCGGCAAGGTGATCGGCCGCAGCGGCCGCACCGCGACCGCGCTGCGCACCGTGATGGCCGGCATCGGTGGTCGTGGCGTGCGCGTCGACGTGGTCGACACCGATCGCTGATCGCGCACATGGACGTCGTCGTCGGCCGCGTGGCCAAGGCGCACGGGATCAGCGGCGAGTTGGCCGTCGACGTGCGCACCGATTCACCCGCGACCCGGTTCGCGCCGGGCTCCGTGCTGGCCGCCAAGCTGCGCGACGGCACGTCCCGGAACCTCACCGTCACAGCCGCCCGGAACCACTCCGGGCGGCTGTTGGTGCGTTTCGAGGAAGTGCTGACGCGTGACGTGGCGGAGACGCTGCGGGGCACGCTCCTGCTCGCCAGCACGGAAGACCTGCCTCCGACGGGCGACCCGGACGAGTTCTACGACCACGAGCTCGAAGGGCTCACCGCGGAGCTGACCGACGGCACGAAGGTCGGCACCGTGCTGGAGGTCGTGCACGGTCCGGGCGGCGAGCTGCTCGTGATCCGGCGCGAGGGCGGCGGCGAGGCCTTGGTGCCGTTCGTGCGGCAGATCGTGCCCACGGTGGACGTCAAGGGCGGGCGCGTGGTCGTCGACCCGCCCGAGGGCCTGCTCGATGCCGACTGACCCGACGCCGGTCGACCAGGGCCAAGCCGATCAAGCCCAGTCCGGTCGAGGGCAGGCCGGTCCCATGCGCATCGACGTCGTCACGATCTTCCCGGAGTACCTGGACCCGCTCCGGGCCGCCCTGCTGGGCAAGGCCGTCGACAAGGGCCTGATCAGCATCGGCGTGCACGACCTCCGGCGCTGGACGCACGACGTGCACAAGGCCGTGGACGACAGCCCGTACGGCGGTGGTCCCGGCATGGTCATGAAGCCGCAGGTGTGGGGCGAGGCGCTGGACGAGGTCTGCACCCCGGCCACCCGGCTCGTCGTCCCCACGCCCGCGGGCCGGCCGTTCACCCAGCGGCTCGCCCACGAGTACGCCGCCGAGGAGCACCTGGTGTTCGCCTGCGGCCGGTACGAGGGCATCGACCAGCGGGTCGTGGACGACGCGTCCCGCCGGATGCGCGTGGACGAGGTCTCCATCGGCGACTACGTCCTGGTCGGCGGCGAGGTCGCCGTGCTGGTCGTGGTCGAGGCCGTGGCCCGGCTGCTGCCGGGCGTGCTGGGCAACCCGAAGTCGGCCGCCGAGGACTCGTTCTCCGACGGCCTGCTGGAGGGGCCGAGCTACACGCGGCCCGAGGTGTGGCGGGACCTCGCCGTGCCGGAGGTGCTGCGGTCGGGCAACCACAGGGCGATCGACCGCTGGCGGCGCGACCAGTCGTTGCGCCGTACCCGGGAGCGCCGTCCCGACCTGCTCGACGCCCTCCCGGAGGGCGCGCTGGACAAGCACGACCGCAAGCTGCTGGACGAGTTGGAGGCGTCGGACTAGGTGCGGTGCCAGGGGCGATTTCACCCGGCCGCACCTCGTCTGGCACACTGGACAGGTTGCTGCACCCGGTTCTACTCATCCGGCGTGCGCTAGGCCCGCCCCCGCGCGTGTGTGACTTGAGTTCGACCGCGCCCTGGGGGAGTACGCATTACACGTGAGGACGAGGACGGACCACCGATGAACACCCTGGACGCTCTTGACGCCCAGTCGCTGCGCTCCGACATCCCCAGCTTCCGGCCGGGCGACACGCTGAAGGTCCACGTCCGCGTCATCGAGGGCTCCCGCGAGCGGGTCCAGGTGTTCCAGGGCGTCGTGATCCGCCGCCAGGGTGGCGGCATCCGTGAGACCTTCACCGTCCGCAAGGTCTCGTTCGGTGTCGGCGTCGAGCGCACCTTCCCGGTGCACTCCCCGAACATCGCCGAGATCGAGGTCGCCTCCCGCGGCGCCGTCCGCCGGGCGAAGCTGTACTACCTCCGCGACCTGCGCGGCAAGGCCGCCAAGATCAAGGAGAAGCGCGAGGCCAAGCCGGCCTCCTGACGCCGGGCTCACGCGGAACCAGTAGCCTGCCCACGTGGCAGACCCCGTGCACCGCTCCGCTGACGAAGACGATCAGGATCCCGCGGCCGAGTCCATTGCGGACCCGGCTGCGGGAACCAAGTCGAAGAAGGACAAGAAGAAGCCGCCGTTGTGGCGCGAGCTGCTCGTGCTCGGCGCCACGGCCCTCGTCCTGACGATCCTGATCCAGACGTTCCTCGCGCGGGTGTACGTGATCCCGTCGCAGTCGATGGAGGAGACCCTCCACGGCTGCCCGGGGTGCAACAACGACCGGGTCCTGGTCGACAAGCTCGTCTACGACTTCACGGACATCGAGCCGGGCGAGGTCGTGGTGTTCCGCGGCCCCGCGGCGTGGAACAACAACGACTTCGCGTCCGTGCGCTCGGACAACCCCGTCGTGGCCGCCCTCCAGTCGGCGGCGTCCCTGGTCGGCCTCGCGCCGCCGGACGAGCGCGACTTCGTCAAGCGCGTCATCGCCGTCGGCGGCCAGACCGTCGAGTGCTGCGACGACCAGCACCGGGTGAAGGTCGACGGCAAGCCGCTGGACGAGCCGTACATCTACTGGCAGCCCGGCACGTCGCCGGAGAACCACGACCCGTTCGAACCGGTCAAGGTTCCCGAAGGACACCTCTGGGTGATGGGTGACAACCGCACCAACTCCACCGACTCCCGCAAGCAGGGCGGTGGCGGCGTGGCGGGCACCGTGCCGGAGGACCACGTCATCGGCAAGGCGCGCGTGATCGTGCTGCCGCCGTCGCGCTGGCAGGGCATCGGCGACCACAACCCGCAGGCCCTCGCGATCGGCGCGCCCGCGTGGCAGAGCGCCGTGCCCGCCGGGGCCGGGCTGGCCGCGGCGTGGCCCCTGGTGCTCCTCGGCCGGAAGCTGCGCAAGCGGTTGACCAGGGCCTCACAGGCCTGATCGGTACGCTGACCGGGTGGTAGACGTCGCACCGTCCCGTGGCTCCTCCGACGAGGGGGACGCGGAGCACGAGGACAAGGTCGAGCAGTGGCGTGCCCGCGCGCGCAAGACCGCCAGGCGCAAGGGCTCGTTCTGGAAGGAACTGCCGATCCTGGTCGGGGTCGCGGTGCTGCTCGCCGTGCTGATCCAGGCGTTCCTGGCGAAGGTCTACATGATCCCGTCGGAGTCGATGGAGCAGACGCTGCACGGCTGCTCGGACGGCTGCTTCGGCGACCGCGTCCTGGTGGACAAGCTGACCTACGACTTCAGCGAGCCGGAACCCGGCGAGGTGGTCGTCTTCCACGGCCCCGACAGCTGGATCAACCAGGACTTCGTGGCGCCCGAGCCGACCAACCCCGTCACCCGGACCTTCCAGGGGCTCGGCTCGCTGCTCGGGTTCCCGGCGGCGAACGAGGAGGACTTCGTCAAGCGGGTCATCGCGGTCGGCGGGCAGACCGTGAAGTGCTGCGACGACCGCAACCGGGTCGTCGTGGACGGCGAGCCGCTGGACGAGCCGTACCTGTACTGGGCGCCGGGCCGCAGCACCGTGCAGGAGTCGTTCGCCGACCTGACCGTCCCGGAGGGCTACCTGTTCGTGCTGGGTGACAACCGCAACGACTCGTGCGACTCGCGGTGCCAGGGCGACGGCCGCGAGGGCGGGCTGGTGCCCGTCGACAACGTCGTGGGCAAGGCGCGCGTGATCGTGCTGCCGCCGTCGCGCTGGCAGGGCGTGGGCGACCACAACCCGCAGGCCGTGGCCCTCGGCGCGCCCGCGTGGCAGGAAGCGCTGCCCGCCGGCGCGGGGCTGGCGCTGGCGTGGCCGGTGGTGCTGGTGGGTCGCCGGGTGAGGGCGCGCTTCCGGAGCGCTCACCTGAGATAGGGTCGGAGGGTGATCCGCAAGCCCCCACGTGTCCAGGTTCGGCAGACCGCGGGCATCTGGGCGTTCGAGGCCGCACTCGCCCGGCGTGGCCTCGGGCCGGTGGCCGGGGTCGACGAGGCGGGTCGCGGCGCGTGCGCCGGACCGCTGGTGGTGGCGTCGTGCGTGCTCAAACCGGGTGACGGCGCGAAGTTCGACGGGCTCACCGACTCGAAGCTGCTGACCGCGGCGGCGCGCGACCGGATGTACGACCTGGTGCTCAAGCGCGCGCTGGACTACGCGGTGATCGTGATCCCGAGCGCCGAGGTGGACCTGATCGGCGTGCACGTGGCGAACATCGAGGGGATGCGGCGCGCCGTCGCCCAACTGGGCGCGCACCCCGGCTACGTGCTGACCGACGGCTTCCCCGTGCCGGGCCTCACCGCGCCGAACATGCCGGTGGTCAAGGGCGACCGGGTGGCGGCGTGCGTGGCGGCGGCGTCGGTGCTGGCGAAGGTCACCCGTGACCGCATCATGACCGAACTGCACGAAGAACTGCCCGTCTACGGCTTCGACGTCCACAAGGGCTACAGCACCCCGGAGCACGCCGCGGCGCTGGCCGAACACGGCCCGAGTGCGCAACACCGCTGGTCGTATGCGAATGTGGCGGCCGCGGCGCGGCAGCACGGGTTGGAGCCGCCGCACAGGGTGGCGCGCGGCGTGGTTGCCGCCGCCGTGGTCCAGAATGGGTCAACCCCGCAGACCGGCGGTGGCAGGCTCGCGACGAGGAGGGGCGCGGATTCGATGATTACCCGCGCGGAGGCGTAATGAGTGCAGAGGATCTCGAGAAGTACGAGACCGAGATGGAGTTGTCGCTGTACAAGGAGTACCGCGACATCGTCAGCCAGTTCTCGTTCGTCGTGGAGACCGAGCGGCGGTTCTACCTGGCCAACTCGGTGGACGTGCAGGTCCGCAACGCGGACGGCGAGGTCTACTTCGAGGTGCGGATGTCCGACGCGTGGGTGTGGGACATGTACCGCCCCGCCCGCTTCGTGAAGAACGTCCGGGTCATCACCTTCAAGGACGTCAACGTCGAGGAGCTGGACAAGCCCGACCTCAGGCTGCCCGAGGACGGTCCGTTCAACTCCTGACAGCCCGCAAAAGTCGCTGGGGCCTGCCCGAAGGGGTGGGCCCCTTTGCGTTTCCGGGCCGCCCGGCAGCGCTTTCCGCCGACATTTCGCCCGCGGTTGTCCACAGCCCGTCGAGTTGTCCACAGCCGGCCACTGGCCCGTGGACGCCCCTCCACCACCCCGGCAAGGTCGAACCAGGACCGAGTCCGATTCCGGAGGGGTGGAGCATGAGCACAGCGACCGACCTGGGCAAACGCGGCGAGGACGCGGCGGTGCGGTACTTGGAGCACCAGGGCCTCGCGATCCTGGCGCGCAACTGGCGGTGCGACGACGGGGAGCTGGACGTCATCGCGACCGACGGCGCGGGGCTCGTCGTGGTCGAGGTGAAGTGCCGTTCGGGCACCGGTCGGGGCTCGCCCCTGGAAGCCGTGACGCCGGAGAAGCTCGACCGGGTCCGAAGGTCGGCGCTGCGCTGGCTGAGCACCCACCGGATCGGCCGGGTGGACCTCCGCTTCGACGTGATCTCGATCGAGTGGCCGCCGGACGGCCAGGTCCGCCTGCACCACCTGCGAGGTGTGTGATGGCGCTCGCGCGAACGTGGTCGGTGGCGTTGTTCGGCGTCGACGGCGTGCCGGTGGAGATCGAGGCGGACGTCGGCGTCGGGACCGTGCGGACCCAGCTGCTGGGCCTGCCCGACGCGGCGCTGCACGAGTCGAAGGACCGGGTGAAGGCGGCGGTCCGCAACAGCGGGCACGGCTGGCCGTCCCAACGGGTGACGCTGGGTCTGTCCCCGGCGACGCTGCCGAAGAACGGCTCGGGCTACGACCTGGCCCTCGCGTGCGTGGTGCTGGCCGCCGCGCAGGCCATCCCGGCCGACCGGCTGGCGGACACGGTGTTCCTGGGGGAGTTGGCGCTGGACGGCCGGGTGCGCGCCGTCCGGGGCGTCCTGCCCGCCCTGCTCGCGGCGAAGCGGGCCGGTCTGACCCAGGCGGTCGTCCCCGTGCCCGCGCTGCCCGAGGCAGCCCTGGTGGAGGGCCTGACCGTGCAGGGCGCGGCCACGCTGGCCGAGGTCCTCGCCTGGCTGACCGGTGCCGGCGGCCTCCACGCCACCACCCCGGCCGAGCCGTCGCCGCCGCCGGACGGACCGGACCTGGCGGACGTCATCGGCCAGCCGGAGGCCCGGTGGGCGCTCGAAGTGGCCGCCGCCGGTGGTCACCACCTCCTCCTGTCCGGCCCGCCGGGCACCGGCAAGACGATGCTGGCGCAACGCCTGGCCGGCCTCCTGCCGCCGTTGTCGCGGGAGGAGGCGTTGGGCGTCACGGCGGTGCACTCGATCGCCGGCCTGCTCACCCCGGAGGCGCCGCTGGTCTCCACCCCGCCGTTCGTGTCGCTGCACCACTCGACGTCCGCGGTGGCGTTGATCGGCGGCGGCAGCGGCATGGCGAAGCCCGGCGCGATGAGCCGCGCCCACCGCGGCGTGCTGTTCCTGGACGAGGCGCGGGAGTTCGGGTCGGCGAAGCTGGAGGCGCTGCGCACGGCGTTGGAGGAGGGGGAGGTCCGCCTGGCGAGGCGGGACGGGATCGCCCGCTACCCGGCGAGGTTCCAGCTGGTCATGGCCACGAACCCGTGCCCGTGCGCGCCGCCGAAGGACATCGACTGCACGTGCCTGCCGGCGGCCAGGAGGCGTTACGAGACCAAGCTGTCCGGCCCGCTGCTGGACCGGGTGGACCTCCGGGTCGTGATGCGCCCCCTGACGGCCATGAGCGCGGTCGAGGTGTCCGCGCCGGAACCCACCGCCGCGGTGCGCGAACGCGTGCACAAGGCCCGCACCAGGGCCGCGGAACGCTGGTCGGACCACGGCTGGCTGACGAATGCCGAGGTGCCGGGCCCCGCCCTCCGCCGCGACTTCGCCCTGCCCCGCTCCACCACCTCGATCCTCGACCGCGCCCTGTCTCGGGGCGTCCTGACGGGCCGAGGCTCGGACCGTTGCCTCCGCGTGGCGTGGACCCTGGCCGACTTGGCGGAGGTCGACCGTCCGACACCGGACCACGTGGCGGCGGCCTTGGAGTTCCGCGAACGGAGGATGTCGTGACCGCCTCCGGGAAGCTTTGCGCCCGAGGCCGGCCGCAGGGTCGGCGGGTGCTGGACCGTCGGCCCTGGCCCTGGCCCTAGTGGTGGGCATGGCCGGCGTGAGGCGTGCGGATGGGTCACAGATTCGATTCGTGCCGGTAGGGGGTTGTTGTGACGACCGATGAGGTGCGGTTGGCGCGGGCGTACCTGTCGCGGGTCGCCGAACCGCCTGCCGCCGCGCTGGCCGCCTTGGTGGCCGAGGTGGGGCCGGTGCGGGCGGCGAGGATGGTGCGGGCCGGGGAGGTGCCGTCGGCCGTCGACAGCCAGACGTCGGCTCGGCGGGCGGTGGACCGGGCCGAGCAGGACTTGGCGACGATGGCCGCCCTCGGCGGGCGGTTGGTGGTCCCGGAGGACGACGACTGGCCGCGGTGGCCGTTGAACGCGTTGGCCGTCGCCGCGGCCAACGGCCTCCGGTGCGGGTTGGAGCCGCTGGCGTTGTGGGTGCGGGGCGGGCACAGCCTGGCCGCGCTGACCGAGCGGGCGGTCGCGGTGGTGGGCAGTCGGGCGGCGTCCGGGTACGGGCAGCACGTGGCGGGGGAGTTCGGGTTCGGCCTCGCGGAGGCCGGGGTGACGGTGGTGTCGGGCGCGGCCTACGGCATCGACGGAGCGGCGCACCGGGGCGCCATCACGGCCGGCGGGCTCACGATCGCCGTCCTGGCCTGCGGTGTCGACGTCGCCTACCCGGCGGGCCACCGCGCGTTGCTGGACCGCATCGCCCGCCAAGGGCTGGTGGTCAGCGAGTACCCTCCGGCGCACACCCCGGCCCGCCACCGGTTCCTGACGCGGAACCGGCTCATCGCCGCCCTCGCGGAGGGGACGGTGGTGGTCGAGGCCGGGCAGCGCAGCGGGGCCAAGAACACGGCAGCGTCGACCGTGGCCCTCGGGCGGGTACTCATGGCGGTGCCGGGTCCGATCACGTCGGTCAGCTCGTCGGGCTGCCACGAGCTGCTGCGGTGGGGGAACGCGCTGCCGGTGACGAGCGTCCCGGAGATCATCGAGTCGACGGGCCGCCTCGGGGTCGATCTCGTGGAAACCACGCGGAACACCGACACCGGGCCGCCGCAGGGCGACGCGATGCGGGTCTTCGAAGCGTTGGGCCTGTCGTCCGGGCACAGCCCCGAGTCGATCTCCGTGGAGTCCGGCGTGGAGTTGCCGCGGGTGCGGGCGTTGTTGCCACAACTGGAACTGGCCGGTCTCGCCACGCGGGTCGAATCAGGTTGGAAGCGCTCCCAGGAAATGAGTTGGCGTGGCGATACTTGACCAAGTGCGCTTGAGGGCGCAGCGTCAGGGACTATGTCCCCGCCGCCGCCCGCTCGGACACGTCGTGTCGATCTCGTACGCCTGCGTCGAGGGCTGCCCGGCGACGTGGCGGCGGCCCTCGACCGCTACGAACGCCACCTGGCGATGGAGCGCGGTCTTTCCCCGCACACGGTCCGGGCGTACCTCGGGGACGTGGTCGCGCTGCTGGTCCACTTAGCCGGCGGCGCGCCCGACCACGCCACGATCGAAGCCGTTGACCTGCCCGGACTGCGCTCCTGGCTGGCCGCCCAGCACTCCACCGGCGCAAGCCGCACGACCATGGCCCGCCGCGCCGCCTCGGCCCGGACGTTCACCGCGTGGGCCTCCCGGAACGGCCTCCTCGCCGCCGATCCCGGCCCCCGGCTCTCCGCGCCCCGCCCCCATCGCACCCTTCCCGCCGTGCTGCGGCCGGACCAGGCCGACGCCGCCATGACAGCCGCGGAAGTAGGTGCGGAACAGGACGATCCGGTTGCGCTGCGTGACCGGGCCGTGGTGGAGTTGCTGTACGCAACAGGCGTTCGGGTCGCCGAGTTGTGCGGTCTCGACCTCGACGACGTGGACTACTCCCAAAGGGTGATTCGGGTTCTGGGCAAGGGCAGTCGCGAACGGACCGTGCCGTTCGGCGTTCCGGCCGAACGCGCGGTACGGCGCTGGGTGGAACGCGGCCGATCGGCGCTGGTCACCGACCGTTCACAACGCGCGCTGCTGCTCGGTGCGCGAGGCGGTCGGCTCGATCCCCGTACCGCCAGGAGGGTTGTCCACGATGTAGTAGGCGAGGTGCCCGGAACGGCCGACACCGGGCCCCACGGCCTGCGGCACTCCGCGGCGACGCACCTGTTGGAAGGGGGAGCGGACCTGCGCACCGTCCAAGAGCTTCTTGGTCACGCTACGCTCGCAACGACTCAGCTCTACACACACGTCACCGTCGAACGGCTGAAGGCGATCCATGACCGAACCCACCCCCGTTCCTGACGTCGCAGGGGGAGGTTCGCGGACCGCAACCGTGACCTCTCCTTCCGCCGCGCGCGTCGGGACCTCGTCGGCGGCGCGCACCCCGGCTGGGACGAACGGTCACCACGTCGACGCCGAGCCCCCGCGCAACGGTCACGCCGTGCCCGCGGTTGTCGGGAGACCGGCGCACGGGGCGTCGGACCGCACCGCCGATGACGTGGAAGCCGGGATCATCGCGCTCTGGCACACCTACGGCCAGTCGCGCCGGCAGGGCCTGCGGGACCGGCTCGTGCTGCACTACGCGCCGCTGGTCAAGTACGTCGCCGGTCGGGTCGGCACCGGCCTGCCCGCGCACGTCGACGTCGCCGACCTGATCCAGTCCGGCATCTTCGGCCTGGTCGACGCGATCGAGAAGTTCGAGCCCGAGCGCGGCCTGAAGTTCGAGACGTACGCGATGCAGCGCATCCGCGGCGCGATCCTCGACGACCTGCGCTCCCAGGACTGGGTGCCCCGCTCGGTCCGGAGCCGGGCCCGTGACGTCGAGCGGGCGCTGGAACGCCTCGGCGCCCGCCTCCAGCGCACCCCGACGGACCGCGAGCTGGCCGCCGAGCTGAAGATCGGCCTCGGCGAGCTGCGGGAGCTGTACGCGCAGCTCCAGCTGACCAGCGTCGTCGCGCTGGACGAGCTGATCGCCGCCGGCCGCAACACCGGCGGGGCCGGCTCCTCGCTGGCCGAGTCGCTGCCCGACGAGGGCGCGGAAGACCCCATCGCCACCCTGGTGGACCAGGACAGCCGCCGGCAGCTGGCCGACGCGATCGCCCAGCTCGCCGAACGCGACCGGGTGGTCGTCACCCTGTACTACTTCGAGAACCTGACGCTCGCCGAGATCGGCAAGGTCCTGGGCGTCACCGAATCGCGCGTCTGCCAGCTGCACACCCGCGCCGTGCTGCGCCTGCGCACCAAGCTGAACGAGCAGCTGGAGGCCTGACCGACGCGAACGCCGGAGCCCGCCGCCGGTCTGAACCCAGGTCCGAACGCGCAGGTCCCAACGCGCAGGGTCTGACGCAGAGGTTGTGGCGGCGGCACTAGCCCGTGGGAGCGAGGTGAAGGCTGCTGGCGCAGGCCGCGCCCGGCTCGGTCTGCGGTGGGCGGCCGGCGCACAGACAGCCAGCGCAGGCGGCTGGCGTGCAGGTGGCCGGTGCGCAGGCGGTCGGGCACGCAGATGGCCGGCGTGCAGACGGCCGGTGCGCAGGCGATCGGCGCGCAGTACGGCCGGTGCGCAGGCGGTCGGCATCCAACGGTCGGCTGCTCGATCCCGGCGGCGGTGGCTCGGTGGCTCGGTGGCGGTGGGCCGGTGGCTGATGGTGATGGACCCGGAGCTGTGACGCCCGGCCCGTGGCCCGTGACCCCTGGCCCGTGGTCGGTGGCCGGCCCGGGTGGTCGGTGGCCTGGACCGGTGGCTCGTTGGTCAGTCGACAACCGGGTGGGACGGCTGGGCCGTGCGGGGGTGTTGGGGGCCGGCTTGGCGGGGCAGGAGACGGACTCGGGGTGTGGTCACCAGGTGCCTCGGGTCCAGGTAGGCGCGGGTTCGGGGTGGGGTGACGCGGACCGCGGCCCAGTGGAGGCAGGCTTCGGCCGGGCAGCCCTCGTGGCCTGGGCGGAGGGTGGCTATGCGGTCCCCTCGCCGGACCTGCTGCCCTCGGCGAACGGCAGGGTCCACCGGTTCGTACGTCGTGCGCAGGCCGTCGGCGTGGAGGAGCGAGACCACCGTGCGGCCGGCCACCGGGCCGGCGTGCAGGACCACGCCGTCCCCGGCGGCCAGGACCGGGGCGCCGGGTGGCGCCGCCAGGTCGATGCCGCGGTGGCCGTGGGCGTACTCCGTGGCCGGTGGCTCGAAGGCCCGGACCACCTGGTGCGGCGGGGCGAGGGGCCAGGCGAAGCGGGGACGGCGGGTGGCCTGTGCGGGTGCGCCGAGGGGCGCCACGGGTAGCGTCACGAGGGCTGTCAAGGCCAGGACCAGCAGTGTTCGCATCGTGGGAGTCATGGGTCGAGCGTTCCGCGGCGCACCGGGGGCTACCAGTGGCTTCTCCGGAACTGTGGACAACTCGGAGGGCTGTGGACAACTCCAGGGCCGGTTCGTTGTTCTCCGTCCCCCCGGCGTACACTCGACCCGCGGCCCGTGTGAGTGCGGGACGACTTCGCGTGCCAATGCAGACCCGACCCCGTTCCCGCGGTCGAGTCACGGCGTCCGGCGGTCCTGAGGTGAGAACCCTCCGGTTCGGACGGCGGCAGGGGCACCAGGGCGGCGGCCACCCCGGCCCGCCGCGATGAACCGGAACGCGTGCCGGCTGCACAGCCCGGCGCGCCTGAACGAAGAGGTGCGAACCCGGCCATGGCCGTCGTCACCATGAAGCAGCTGCTCGACAGCGGCGTGCACTTCGGGCACCAGACCCGCCGCTGGAACCCGAAGATGAAGCGCTACATCTTCACCGAGCGCAACGGCATCTACATCATCGACCTGCAGCAGACGCTGACCTACATCGACCGGGCTTACGAGTTCGTGAAGGAAACGGTCGCGCACGGCGGGTCGATCCTGTTCATCGGCACCAAGAAGCAGGCGCAGGAGGCCATCGCCAACGAGGCCCTCCGCGTCGGCATGCCCTTCGTGAACCAGCGGTGGCTGGGCGGCATGCTCACCAACTTCTCGACGGTGCACAAGCGCCTCCAGCGGCTCAAGGAGCTGGAGTCGATGGAGCAGACCGGCGGTTTCCAGGGTTTCACCAAGAAGGAAATCCTGATGATGAACCGCGAGAAGGACAAGCTGGAGCGCACGCTCGGCGGTATCCGCGACATGTCCAAGGTGCCCAGCGCCGTGTGGATCGTGGACACCAAGAAGGAGCACATCGCCGTCGGCGAGGCGCGCAAGCTGAACATCCCGATCGTCGCGATCCTCGACACGAACTGCGACCCGGACGAGGTCGACTACCCGATCCCGGGCAACGACGACGCGATCCGGTCCGCCGCGCTGCTGACCAAGGTGGTGGCCGAGGCCGCCGCCGCCGGTCTGATGGCGCGCTCCGGCGCCCGCACCCAGGCCGCCGACGGCGCGGACAAGCCCGAGCCGGGCCAGGACGAGCCGCTCGCCGAGTGGGAGCAGGAGCTGCTGGTCGGCGCGGAGGCGACGGAGAAGCCGGCCGAGGCCGCCGC